>JAZNWI010000087.1:0-2817 GCA_045593305.1 Clostridia bacterium
TTCATAGCTTACATCCATAGGCTTTTCCGAAAGCACATGTATGCCGTAGTTGAATGCAACCTCGGCAACATTTGTGTGGATATAGTGCGGAAGACAAATATGTACCGCATCAAGATTTTCCTTTTCAAACATTTCAACATAATCGGTATATGCATTGATGTTAAGGTCTTTTGCCACCTTTTCTGCTCGTTCTGGCTTAATATCGCAACACGCCACAAGTTCCAGGCCCTCGATGTTAATAATAGAACCGAAATGCATTACGGAAATTCGTCCGCATCCAATTACTCCAACCCTTAATTTGCTCATAATTCCACCCTACTTCTCGTATTTGTGTTTTTTATCCGTAATATAATACCACAAAATAATCCAAATGTAAACCCAATTTCAAAAAAATTCCGCACCTTTTTGGTACGGGATTTGATTTTTTTATTCTAAAACAAGTTCAGGATTTTCAGCAAAATGCTTTAGCATTACAATCGGCTCTGTTGTCGATGTGTTTGTTATTGCAATACCTTCCTTTGCCGCCTTTTCGGTTACAAAGAACTCGTCATTCGTAAGCTCACCGTAGCGGATAAGTGTCGGTGTTTCAATGTCCCACGCACCAAACTTACCTCTGCCCTGCAACAGGATAAAACCGTAGGCTGCGGAATCCTTAATTACTGCAGTCTGTCCCGGGTTTACTGTAAGACGCTTTGCCGAAACTTCCTTACATTTATAACAAATCCACTCTTCTTTATAATGTTCGTTTGAAATAATTGTCTTTGGCTTCATAAATCTGTTCTTTGAGAAGTTCGGGTCAACGTTCTTTTCCCAGTCGATTACATCTACCAGATAGTCATAGTTTCCCTTTTCTTCTTCCGGGCAGTTTTTCCATAAAAGGTCTTCCGATACACAGTGACCTCCGTGAAGAACAGATTGATACATGGCATATACATCACTTGCAAACTGCGGCTCGTATGTACACATACTTGCAGGTGCGTGCAAAACTCCCGGTGGTACATCCCAACCGGTATCAAGGGTGATTTTGTACGCCTGAGATAAGTCTAACAGGTGATTGTCACCCTTTGTAAAATCCATAAGGCTCTTTTTAACTTCTTCTTTTGTTGTTTCAGGGCGAAGGCCAAAGAATGTATATCCGAATTCACCCTCATAGTTATTGACCTGTGATGGGAAGAAATACATTTCAGGCTTTCCCGCTTCTCCCACTCTTGCCGCGTGATGATCTCTGTGATGGATGTGATGTGGAAGTGGGCCCAGATTATCGAAAAACTTTGAAAACATAGGCCATTTTTTATACTTATTCCAAAGCTCTTCACCTATAACCTCACCTTTTAGCTCGTCCACAGCATCTTTTAAAAGAATCTTTTCCTTTCCGTCCATTGAAACGATATAGGAAAGACCTTCATCGGCAGGTGTTAAAGGTCCGTTGTCGGCAGGAGTTGTTGATGCAAACCATCTCTCATCAATACCGCCTCGTTCCTGACCAAGCACATAATAATCATCCGGATGAAGCTTAATTCTCTTTGCCGGACGGCAGAAAGATCTTGGTACCCAAGTTGGTGCCAAACGATAAACACCTTTTCCCTCTTCAAGTAATTTCTTTGCAAGTGACATAATCTACACTCCTTTTTTATAGCATTTTCAGTTCACCAAAAAAATCTTGTTATATCTTGATTATAGCATGTACTTGTGCTATCATTAAAGGTGTTAAAAGTTATAAAAATAGCATTTTAAGTTAAAGGGGGTTGACGATATGTTCCAAGTGTCAATTGAAGATTTGAAAAGAGTTTTTGAAGATTTTTATAACCTTACAAAGTTTATGATAGTTCTTTATGACCAGGACAGAAAGGTTCTCTTTTCCTACCCTGAAAGTATGTGTGAATTCTGCCAATGTGTGCGGAAAAGCCCTGCACTTTTTGAAAAATGTATTGAGTGTGACAACCACGGATTTGACATCTGTGATGCCACACGAAAACCATATATTTATGAGTGTCACATGTCGGTAATTGAAGCCATTGCACCAATTCACTCAGGAGAAATGAACATTGGCTATTTAATGTTCGGTCAGATTGCAAGGGAAAACAAGGATAAAATACGTGCCAAGGCAAAAAAAGCTTGCGACCTGTTTGGTATTAACATTACAGAAGATATGATTTCAAAAATAACTACCGCTGACGAGAAGTATATTATCTCTGCCGTAAATATGATGACAATGTGTGCAAACTATCTTTACACCAATGAGATAATCAAAAATAACCCTGATATTTTAGCATATCAGCTCAAAGAATACATAAAAGAAAATCTCGATCAAGACCTGTCGATAGAATCTGTTTGCAAGCAGTTTTATATATCCCAGTCAAAACTATATAAGCTTGCCAAATCCAATTTTGGTATAGGTGTTTCTGACTATATACGCCTTTGTCGTATAAAAAAAGCACAAAAACTGCTTTTAGATACCGATATGACAATTGCACAGATTGCAGAATCTGTGGGAATTTGTGACACAAACTACTTTATCCGCACATTTAAAAAGCATACCGGTACAACTCCACTCCGCTTCAGAACTCAAAAATCCGGTGTTTTATACAATTAAAAAGCTCCGCAAAGATTGCGAAGCTTTTTTTCTTTTGAAAATATATATAATCAGCACAATATTGGCTGGAGTTGTTCTCCTCTGAGTGCCAGCTCAAGACTAGGCAGAATTTTTGTCATATCTGCCACCAATGAGTTAGGTTTCTTTATGTGGTCATCCTGACCAAATGGCACAAAATACAGGTTTTTATTATTTAAAAGCACCCCTATATTCTTTGCGGCATT
>JAZNWI010000088.1:0-6790 GCA_045593305.1 Clostridia bacterium
TTCATTCCGTTATAAATCTTTGCTCGATACTTCAGGCAATTCCATTCTGTGTGAGGAAATCAATTTCGAGGACTTACAGTCATTCTTATATTTTGATTTCTTTAACGGAATAAGAAATAACTATATCCCGAATAAATGCAAAAATTGCGGAAAATATTTCTTAATTCAGAGCGGAAAATATTTTAGCTATTGCGACAGAAAATTAAAAGACGAACCATCAAAAACTTGCCGCGATGTCGGTTCCAGAAGAAGATATGACGACAAGTGCAAAAATGACCCTATCTGGCAAACTTATAACAGAGCATATAAAGCTCATTATGCGCGATATATGAAAAAGAAAATGACCATTTCCGAATTCGAAGAATGGTCACGATTTGCATCTGAAATAAGGGATAAAGCTATCGCCGGAGAAATTTCATATGATGACTATTACACCCAAATTCGGAAATAGCCTATTTCTTTGTTTGGTACTATATAAGCATAGTGCTAAATTACTTTATTGTAGTTTAGCAAGCTATGCTTATTTTTGTTATAATGGGGAGGTAATGGACTGACGGTTCTTTGTGTGAACTTAGCGTTCGGGCTGTAAACTGTCATCCGCCTCCTTGTTATAAAGATTCGGTTAAGCAGGTTGTTCCGGGATGAATCCTGCGTTCGCGTAACTAGCCAAAGTGAATCGTAATAAGCACAGGTGGAAACATTACATATCAAAACACGAAAGAAGGAATGTGAATGATTAGTGTAGGAATTGATGTTTCAAAGGGCAAAAGTATGGTTTGCATTATGAAACCTGGTGGCGAGGTTCTAAAAACACCATTTGAAATGCAGCATACTATGGAGGAAGTTCTTTCCCTTGCAGCTCTCATCAAATCATATGGCGAAGAGGTCAGAGTGATTTTGGAGAGTACAGGGTATTATCACTTACCTATTGTAACAGTACTACTAGAAAAAGGCATTTTTGTTAGCACTGTTAATGCTTTGCGTATGCAAAAGTTTTGCTCTCAAAATATCAGAAGAGCTAAAACTGACCGTATTGATTCGATTAATATTGCTATGTTTGGTATTTGTTATTGGGATGAGCTTAATCAGGTAATGCCACCCGAAGATACATATCGAGAATTAAAATTTTTGGCAAGGCAGTATTACCAATCTACAGCAATGCTCATTAAAGCGAAAATCAATTTCGGTGTTCTATGTGATCAGGTTATGCCTAGCATCCAGAAGATTATACATGAATACAGAGGTACTCAAAAGATAACCGGAATTGTTAAGCGTTATCTTCATTTTGATAATATTCTCAAAATGAGTGAAAATCGTTTTAAAACAGATTATTGCAAATGGGCACAAAAACAGGGATACCGTAACTGTGAACAAACCGCAGAGAAACTATACGCTGCGGCCCAAAACGGTATCCCTGTGCTTCCTAACTCTCTATCTACCACAATAGTCATTACGGAAGCAATACGAGTACTTCACGAAGTTGAAATATCTCGTAACACTATTTTAGCACAAATGCAAGCTCTTGCCAAGACATTGCCTGAATATCAGGTTGTAAGAGAAATGTCGTGTATCGGGGATGTTTTAGCACCTAAATTAATTGCTGAGATTGGTGATATACGCAAATTCCGTAACAAGCACTCATTAATCGCCTATGCAGGAATAGATGCTCCGCCATATCAATCAGGCTCTTTTAGCGCTACAGAACGGCATATTTCAAAGCGAGGAAATCGATATCTTCGCAAGACCGGCTTTGAGGTTATGCAAAGTCTTATCCAGCATAAGCCCACAGATGAACCTGTCTTTGCTTTTATTGAGAAAAAGCGCAGTGAAGGTAAATGCGGAAAAGAAGCTATGATTGCAGGACTTAACAAGTTTCTGCGTATTTACTATGGCAATATAACTGAACTCTACAATTCCATTGATAAACAATTAAGTTCGGATAAATAAATCTAACTTTTAATATTTTTCATCGGGTGACAAAATGTTTTAACTTGCCACTCTATTTTGTTATGCCCTTTTTAGTTGAAAATTTTTTTAATTTTCCTCTTGACAATTCTTAGCAGGTTTACAGCAGCTCAAATTTTGACACCCTGATTTTGCTCAGGGTGTCGTTTTGCTATGTAGGGATCACATCTCGAATCCATCCGTGATTCCGTTCAGTCTTGATGTATCTTTCTTTACATAGTACATCTCAGTTATTTGCGATGTGGTGTGTCCGAGTATGTCTGCTACTTGTTTTGGACTGAGTGCTTTTATCGTTCCGTCAGGTTGCTTTACTCCGTTTACCAAGTTGGTTGCGAAGGTATGGCGGAGAGAGTGCAGCCCTTTAGTTTCTATTCCTGCATCTTTGAGGATTCTATAGAATCTTTTTCGGAAATTTACGGGCTTTGTGTAGTTTCCGTATTCATCACATATTAGTGGTGAGTCTTCGCCGAAGTAGTGTTCTTTTCTTAGTTCCTTAATAGCTTCTATGGCGGTGTTATTCAATGGCACTGTTCGTTTGCTTGTCTTCGTTTTTGTTTTTCCAACCTTAGTTGTTTTTCCGCCTGTGGCTTTAGTGCCCTCTCTCTTATTTATCTCCTTGACGGCAGCTTGTATGTGTAGTTGTTTGTTTTCAAGGTCTATGTCGCTATTCTTTAATCCAAGTGCTTCTCCGGGTCTTAGACCTGTATTAAGCAGCAGGATATATGCGGCAGACTGTTTATGCTTTCTTTCTCTGTTTGAGTATGTGGCATATACTTCTTCCTTAAATTTTTTGAGCTCATCTGTATCAAGTATGGTTATTGATTCAAATTCAGGCAGGTTTTCTTTACCTTGTGCTGATAAGAAGTTTGCTTTCTTTATCATTTCCACATTATCCATTGGGTTCTTGCTTATCATTTCTTCAAGGTACATTGTTCTGAAGTATTCATTCAGTAGTACATAGGCTTTCTTTACTGTAGAGAAGGATAAACCTTCGTTCATCCAGTGATTCAGCAGATTTTTTATATCCGCTGCTACGATATCGCCTACCACCTTATCTCCGAGTATGGGATATACTTGATTTATTGCCGTGCATTCTATTCTGTCATAGGTGGTTTGTTCTACCGCAGGGAATTTGAAGATTTCAAGCCAATTCTGTATGCTATCCTTAAGCAGTTTCTTGCTCTCATCCGATTCTTCTACTTGGTTTTCGAATTCTGCTATGTAGGCGGTGATTTTCTTATTAACCTCCTGCTTGGTTGTTCCTGAGAAGGATTTCCTTTTTCGGTTTCCTTGCTCGTCCATATACCATACTACACCACACCAACGACCGTCTGTTCTCTTGAACACATTTCCATTTGTAAGTAGCTTTCTTTGCATTATCTCACTTCCTTTGTTTTTGTAGTCATTTTTCGCAACACAAACAATACCGTAAAGGTCGGCACAAGTCAAGCGTTTTTGCGAATAAAAAGCATCAATTTTTCAAAAGAATAGCATCAATCATAAAAGTCCTTTTCTTTGTTTATGCGTTACAAATTTTGATATACCCAAAAAGATAAGGCACGGGTATTTCACCGTGCCATCTCTGTAGTTTATTTTCAATTCATTTCACCAACCATTTTATTTATATCACCTTCCGAGTCTACGATGATGGTTTTGGTTTTACTTGGTGCTACATAGCCGAAGCCTTCGATGTAGGCTTTATTTTTCTCCTCTATGATTTCGTTCCTTTTTGCAGTTTCCTCATCGGTGAGGTAGCAGGTATCCTTTCCCATGATTTCATCATTTGGATTTATGGGTTCTTCCGAATTCTTTTCCCATTTCGCATAGAGAACATCAGGCTTCGTGAATTTGAATGTTGTTACCTGATTTTGTTTTGTTCGGGGGTCTGTAAACCATCCTTTGAATGTGTAACCGTATTTTGTCGGTACATAACTTTTAAGGCTGACGCTCTCACCATATCTTTTGGTTATTGGTCTAATAAAGCTACCGCCATCTGATGCGAATTGCAAGGTTACATTCCCTACAATGCCGAGTTCGTTGTCGAAGGTCACTCGGTATTTACTGAGCCACCATGGTGCCGCCGATGTAGTTTGTGTCAGCAGTATGGTTACTGCAATTGCCATACATAATACTTTTTTCTCAGGGGACCTTCTCTTGACACTTCGTGTCAATTCCTTTCGTTTTTTCATGAAATTCTTCCTCTCTGTTTTATATTGCCTTTAGGCAACACAAACATACCACAGAAGATATCATAAGTCTACGAAGGAAAATACTACAAACTTTTATCGCTCAATAGGTGTCTTTATCCAATTATTTGTATCTTTATCAATTGGATAAAGTGTATAAAGCGTTTCTGGAGATTTGTTTAAAAAATCATTTATAGTAATTTCATCTTTGCTTATTATTGCTGTATTATGATGTATTTTCTTTTTAAGCTTTATAGGCTCCAAATATTTATAAACCTCGGCAGTAAACAATCTTTGTAAAACATTAATGTGTTCTAAATACTCATTCCAATTATCTTTCTCAAATAACTGATATTCAAAAACAAGAAAATCTAAAATAATATTTCTATAACCTTGATAGGCAATCGGCTTGTCAAGTCCAAATCCATCATGTTTGTTAACATTTGGGAAATAAAATCTTCCGTTTTCAATCAACGCAGAAAGTTTAGCCAAATATATATGTCTTTCTTCATCCCCTGTGCATAAACTAAGATTTTTAATTGTTTCAACAGAACTATTATGCCAATTTAAAACATCATTGTAATACTGATATGTAAGTTCATATTTCTTTGTATTGCTTACCATAGAATATACAAGTGCCACCACAGCAATAATTAATGAAATTATAGAAACCCAATCACCACATGTCATATTCATAACTTCCCTCATTTCTATTTAATCATCCAAATCCTCTGCAATTCCTTCAATCAAATCTGTCACAACTTTATTAAGTTCTATTGCATTCTTTGAAGTTATAACATGATCGCCCGTTTCTTGTTCAATTTCTTTACGGGCATTTCCAGCAACAGAGCCGCCTCGTTTTGCAATTTTCACGTTCTCATCAAATGAGGTAGGTTGCTCTCTTTTAGAGATTTCAGTCGTAGTTGCTTCGGCAAGCATAGTGAGAACAAGTTCAAGGTCTGACATATTATCTCTTAAGTTTTCTTTTGTAAGACCTTTAAGATTTTTATATTGTCTCGTAGTCATTCCAGACCATGCTTTTGATATTTCATCAGTAAGAATGGCATATTCACGACCTTTTTCAACACCGCGCTTGTCCCATTCGTCAGTTAATGCATTTCGCACACGAATTGATAAGAGTCTTTGGTGAATCCATTCTTCGCTATAACCTTTTTTTTGATAGGTTTCCAATGCTCTATCGATAGCAAGTTCGGGATCAATAGTTTCCTCAATTCTTTCTCTGCCAACCTGTGCCAGCCACATTTTAAATGGTTCTGCTTTTGGAGAAGGAATGGACTGAATAATGCGGAGGAGTTGTTCAGTGTCAGCTACATCTGTCAGTCTTTTTTTACCATCCGCAGCAGTCATTTTCAACTGGTTACAATTTGTAACCGTTTCATTTCCTTCGTCTTTTAAACGCTTTTTAAGTACTTTCCAATAGTTTCGTGCGCCTTGATAGTTTTGTTGGTCTGTAAGAACTTCAATTACATCCACTACAGAGAAGTACCATTCTTCGGTTTCTTCATTCCATGCAGTTCTGATTTTTTTATCTTCAAATATTTGTATCTTATCGTTATCATTCATAATAAGACCTCCGATGGATTCTTAAATATATTTTAGCACATATTATGACAAAATTCAATTATTTGAGAAAACATGTGCAACTTAATTTTACAATCGTCCATGTCTTTTCTTAACATTTTCTTCTGCAAGCTCTTCAATATAACTTTCATAGTAGTCATCATACTCGCCTGTGCTGATGAGATTTTGTTTCTCAATGCTGACGGCTAACTTGTAGAGCATATCAACAATTCTATCGATATGACCGGCGATGGTACAATCCACCGCCTGAACCAACAGTTTATTCATGTATGTACCTATGCTATCATATTGAAGTTTTGAGAGATATTCTTCGATAGCTTCACCGCAAAATGCACTCTCACTTTTGTATCCAAGGTCCTCAACATAATTTTTAATTTGTCTTTGAACCTCGATAGGAACATCGAAAGTCATCTTTACTTTTTTGTTCTTCTTCATTGTATTTTCATCTCCTATTACATTCCATGATGGATACCCATCGCAGAATCTTTTCTGTATTCTTTTGTTCTCTCTTTTGAATCCACAATTGATTTCGTGAACCCTTCCTTGATGTCATAGTCAATCGACTGTTCAAACATTTTGCAGAGATTAAATATAATGTCAGCATAGACTGGCGTAGTTCTGACTGTATTTGTATACAAATTGTTCTGCTTATTGTCGTAGAGAGTCGCTTTTAAAACAGCGTTTGCCAAGCGTTTTTGGAGGTTAAGATTGTTCTCCAGACTATCGAAACACTTTTCAGGTTCCTTGTGATAATACTTCAGCAAAGCCAACTGAACCTGACACCATTGCGCGTACAATTCCTGCAGGTTTTTATCCTTACATACAACTTTTACAACTGCATCAACTTTGTCTTTTTGCTCACGGGAAAGGAACTGATAATTTTTCTTGCCGGTGTATCCTGCAAGAGACAATTTCAATTCATAAAACGCATCGACAAACCCATCGGGAGCTTGACCGACATCAGCACTAAACTCACTGACCTTTTCTTTCACGGAAGTCGGAGGCCAAGCGGTCTTAGGAAGACAAATTTGGTGGAC
>JAZNWI010000089.1:0-4653 GCA_045593305.1 Clostridia bacterium
ATGTGTTCTTTCTTTCAGCTTTTCAATGGTAAGATTAAGTTCATCACGCATTTTTTCAAGCCGTTCTATCATCGGTTGTAAATCCGTTGTATCGCTGAAATATGCTCTTATTTCGTCAAGCGACAACCCTAAGTCCTGAAACACACGGATAGTACGGATTTGTGTGAATGTGTCAATAGTGTAATATCTGTTACCCGTAGTGCCGTCTTTTTTGTCCGGAGTAATAAGACCTTTTGTTTCATAGTTCAATATAATTTTTCTTGTGATTCCAATGGCTTTTGCTATCTCGCCGATGGAAAATAAATTGTTATTATCCATAAAAAAACCTCGTTTTTTTGTATAAAATAAATATTTCTGAAAAAATTTTCAAAAAACACTTGCATCGCACATCGATGGGCGGTGCATAATCATTATAGCATAGTGTGCCAAATTTTTCAATAGGTAATTAAATACTGAAAAATGAAAAGAGTTTGACACTTTTAATGTGAGACTTGTGCTGACTTTTTAATCGGAATAGCAGGTCTTAAAAAACAATTATTGAAAGGGACTGTTAATGTATGAAAAAGAAAATTTGTATCGGCTTTGTCGTGTTGGCTATGCTGTTGTCTTCTCTGGGGTTGGTAACAAGTGCAGCGGACACACAGGAAATTGTGATTCTGTTTGAAAGTGATGTTCATTGCAGTGTGGATGGTTATGCAAAGATTGCTGCACTAAAGGATGAAATATCTGATGATGCAGAGTATGTCGGTGTTGTAACCTCCGGCGATTTTGTTCAGGGTGGTAGCCTTGGCATAGTTTCAAAGGGCGAATATATAATAAACATTATGAATCTGATTGGGTATGATGCCGTAGGTCTTGGAAATCATGAATTTGATTATAAAACTGAGCGTCTGCATGAGCTTGTCAATAAACTTGATTCAACTGTTGTTTGTTCCAACTACAAGAAAATTGGCGAAGAAAAAAGTGTTTTTAATCCATACATAATAGTGCCCTATGGTGATACAGAGGTTGCATATATCGGAATTATAACACCCGATACTTTAACATCTTCTTCACCTGCACAGTTTAAAAATGAAGAAGGTCAGTATACATATAGCTTTTGTGCAGATACACTTTACGAAAACACACAAAAAAGCATAGATGCTGCAAAAAAAGAAGGCGCGGATTACATAATTGCACTTGCCCATCTTGGAACGGAATATGTTTTTGAGCAGTGGAGCGCACAGACACTTATTCAGAATACAACTGGACTTGATGTGGTTCTCGATGGACATTCACACAGCGTTGTGGAAGGTATGGTAGTAAACGACAAAGCCGGTAATGATGTAATCGTTGCATCCACAGGAACAGGGTTTGCTAATATAGGCAAGCTTACTCTGTCAGACGGAGCAATAAAAACCGAGCTTGTACCCACCCAAACATACGAAAAAACCGATGAAGAAATAACAAAATATATTGCTACTATAAATGAAGAATACGCAAAACTTGGTGAGAGAAAAATCGGTGTGAGCGAAGTTAGCCTTACTACGCTTGATGAACAGGGAAACAGAATTATCAGAAATGCCGAAACAAACCTTGGAGATTTTTGTGCAGATGCATATCGCGAGATTACAGGTGCAGATATTGGATTTATTAATGGTGGTGGTATCAGAAATGATATTGATACAGGTGATATTACATTCAATGAAATTTTAGGAGTTTTTCCGTTTGCCAATAAAACCTGCATTTCAGAGGTGACGGGGCAGCAAATTGTTGATATGCTTGAATATGGATTGGTTTTTTATCCGGAAGAAAACGGAAGCTTCCAGCATGTATCGGGCATTAAATTCGATTTTGACCCCCAAATTAAGCATTCTGTAATGCTTGATGAAAACCAGGAGTTTGTGAGCGTAGAAGGAGCAAGACGCGTATCAGATGTTGAGGTACTTAATCAGGAAACCGGTGCATATGAGCCAATTGTACTTGATAAAAAGTATACTCTTGCTTCCCATAGCTATCTCCTTATGGAGTATGGCGGAGGGGCAACGATGTTTAAAGGGGCAAAGCTTTTGTCGGATACAGGAATACTCGATGTAGAACTTCTTGAAAGCTACATTACGGAAAATTTAAACGGAGTGATTGGCGGTGAGTATGCACAAAGTCAGAACAGAATAAATATACTCGATGAATACATACCGCTTCGCAAAAGTTTTGAAGAGAAAGGATACGAAGTTATCTGGAACGCACTTGAGCCAAAAAAAATTATTGTTAAAACAGGTAATTCAACAGTAATCTTTATGGCAGATACAAATGTTGTTACCGTTGACGAAAATAATTTTGAGTCAGACAGAATTGCATACATAGAAAATGGCAGAACTTATATTTCTGCTGACTGTCTGAACTTTTGCAAATAATAAGTAAAAATATATAAAATATTATAAACGCAAATGTGTAGAAGGAGAATTTGATATGAAAGGTTATTTGAAATTATTAAGCGTTTTTATTGCAATGCTTCTTGCCTGCCCGTTGCTTACAGGATGCGATAAAACAATGCTTAATTCAAACACCAAATCTGCCACAGAGCATACAGCCAAAATAAATGCAGGTGTTTATGATTTACTTGACTTTGAAGATAAACAGGAAAGTGAATTTGCATTAAGAGGACTTATAGATGCACCAGATGTTCTTGAACTCAAGGATGAAAATGGTAATGTAATTTGGAGTCAGAAGGCATATACATTCTTAGACGAAACAGAAAAGTCCCCTGATTCTGTAAATCCAAGTCTATGGGAAAACAGTAAAAATAATCATGTATATGGTTTGTTTGAAGTGACTGATGGTATATATCAGGTTCGTGGCTATGATATGGCAAACCTTACTATTATTGAGGGAAACAGTGGACGAATTGTATTTGACCCTCTTATGACTATGGAATGTAGTAAGGCTGCTATGGAATTGATAGAGAAAAATCTTGGAGAAAAGCCTATTAAAGCCGTTGTGATATCACATCCTCATATTGACCATTTTGGAGGAATAAAAGGAGTGATATCTGAAGAAGAGGTTGCAGATTCTTCTCTTCCGATAGAGGCACAAATTGCAAGCGGAAAAATTCCGATTATTGTACCTGAACATTTCACCACCCACGCCGTGAGTGAGAATGTATATGCAGGAAAAGCTATGACAAGACGAGCAAATTATCAGTATGGAGTATTTTTGGAACCGGGTGTGACAGGAAAAATGGCTATGGGAATAGGTATGGGACAGTCAACCGGAGTAGTTAGCTTTATTACGCCTACTTACGAAATCAAGGCTACAGGTGAAAAAATTACAATAGATGGCGTAGAAATGGAATTTCAGATGACTCCGGGAACTGAGGCTCCGGCTGAAATGAATATATGGTTTCCGCAGAAAAATGCGTTATGGTTGGCTGAAAACTGTACAACAACTCTTCACAATTTATACACTTTAAGAGGTGCTCAGGTTCGTGACGGAAGTGCGTGGTCAAAGTATATTCTCGAAGCGATAAGCAGATATGGAAAAGATGCAGAAGTTACTTTCCAGTCCCATAACTGGCCTCATTGGGGAAATGATGTGATTTTAAAGTATATGGAAGATACTGCGGCGGTTTATAAATTTATAAACGATCAGACACTTACATATATAAATCAGGGTTATACCTCAGATGAAATATCAAATATGATAGAGCTTCCCGAAAACCTTGCAAAAAACTGGTATACACGTCAGTATTATGGAACAGTTGCACATAATTCAAAAGCGGTATATCAGAAATATATGGGATGGTATGACGCAAATCCTGTAAATCTTAATCCTCTTCCTCCATCAGACAGTGCAAAAAAATGGGTGGAATATCTTGGTGATACAGACAAAATTATAAAAAAGGCAAAAGAAGATTTTGATAAAGGTGAATATCAGTGGGTTGCGGAAATCACTAATGTTTTAGTCTATGCAGACCCGGAAAATCAAGATGCAAGATTGCTTTGTGCAGATGCATTGGAACAGCTTGGTTATCAGGCAGAATCAGGAACATGGCGAAATGCGTATCTTTCAGCGGCATCAGAATTAAGAAATGGAAACCTTGCAGTAAAAGGAAAAAATGCAGTTTCTGATGGTGGAATTCAAAAAAATATGACATCAGAAATGATATTTGATTATATGAGTATCGTTTTAAACAAAAAAGCTTTGGCTAAGCAAGATTTCAAGGTGAACTTTTCGCTTATAGATACAAAAGAAGATTATACCGTACACATTAAATCCGGTGTAATGCTTGTGTACAAGGGAGAGCTTGCAGACGATGCAAATGTTTCTGTAACCTGCCCGAAAAATGGCTTATTCCTCATTCTTCAGAGAAACAGCCAAGGCATAGACAAGTATGTTGAAATCAATGGCGACAAAAAATATTTTGAACTGATTACCGATAATCTTACAGAGTTTTCTATATCAGAAGATGAAAAGTTTAATATAGTTGAACCATAAAAAATATATGGAAAATTAAATTTAGGAGGAATTTATTATGAAGAAAATTAAAGGTTTAGTATGTGTGGCATTGGTGGCAATGTTAGTTTTGGGAATGAGTGTATCGGTTTTTGCAAGCGGAAAAATATATGTTGATCTTAATGAAGTTGTATCAGATACACCGTCACAGATTATTAATAA
>JAZNWI010000090.1:0-6892 GCA_045593305.1 Clostridia bacterium
ATATCGCCAAGGCGAGCTTGGTTTTTGTAAACAATACTCATATCGGAGAAATAAAAGTCAAAAGGCAGGGCATCCATTAAAAGCTCAGCACCTTTTTCGTTATTTAAGTGGCGGTTTGTGTCAATTTCCTTGTTGGAAACCCTTACTTTATATTCAGGATTTTCAATTTCCAGAATTTCAGGCTTTTTATAGTTAAAAAAGTCATCGCTAAAATCATAACCGCCGTAGCAGGCAAGCATTTCTTCAGGAATACGGGCAGGCTTCATCTTTTCCACATCAAACATAAACCAGTTGGCAATTGATTTTGCCACTATTTCGCCGTCCTGATACAAAATTGCACCACGCACAGAGGTTGCTGCCTTCATGGTCTTTACGGCAGTAAAGGTGGTTACAGGCTTGTGGGCAGAAATTGGTTTGTTAAAATGCACATTGTATCCCAGTAGCAACCATGCAAGCTTCATACTGCGAAGCTTTTCGATGGAATACCCAAACTGGTCAGAGTCCTGAATTGCAGCCTCCTGAATAAGCTCTAAAGCGGTTGAAACCTTAACTGTGTCAAAGTCCTTATAGTCGCTGTAGCGTATTCTGTGTTCAAATTCAAACATATTATTCCTCCTTAGAAAAATCCCCGAAATATTTTTCTATTTCCTCTTTCGTAGCAGAAAATGAACCCTGAATCATATCCTCTCTTCCGCCGCCACGGCCAGAAAGGGCAGTATTTATATCTTTTGAAAGCTCTCTTAAATTTACATTTTCCGATGCTATAATATAACTATAACCCGAAGCATCATTTCCTGACAAAACTACACATGATTTTGATGTTTTCTTTTTACCTAAATTTGCTAAAAGCCTTAGTGTTTCAATATCGCTGCTTTCTTCAAAAATGCAGATGTTCTCTGTTGTTTCCTGAATGGCTTCAGCCTTTAAAACAGCAAGATTTCTGGAAAGTTCTGCGATTTTGCGGTTTTTATCTGCAATTTGAGAAAGTAAATTTTCAGTAGCATCGGCAACCTCTTCCTGCCTTGCAGACAGAAGATTTGAAATTGAAAGTACACTTTTTGCCTTTTCCTCATAGTCCAAAAGTGCATCCCGCCCACAAATCATTCTGATGCGAACACCGCCACGGTGGCGCATCATGTCCTTTAGGTGAATAACACCGATTTCACCAGTACTCTTAACATGCGGTGCACAGCAGGCACAGATGTCAACACCGGGAATTGTGACAATTCTGACATTCTCTGTAAGCTCAAGCTTTGCCCTGTAAGGAATATTCGGAAGCTCTGATTCATCAGGGTATCGTGCATCAACCTGAAGGTTTGCCCAGATTACTTCATTTGCCTTCTGCTCTAAAAGGATAAGGTCGGATTCTGTAAACTCTCTGTCATAGTCAATGGTGACTTCCTTGTCTGACAAGTGAAAGCCAACATTATTGCAATTAAACATTCTGGTTGCGATTCCTGATACTATATGTTCGGCACTATGATGTTGCATTTTACGAAAACGCACATCCCAGTCTATTCTGCATGCAACAGTTTCGCCTATGGAAACAGGATTTTCTAAAATATGAATGACGGTTTCATCTTGTATGATAACATCTAAAACCGCATGATTTTCAATAAACCCTGTGTCACAGGTCTGACCGCCTGCGGTTGGGAAAAAGGCAGTCTGGTCTAAAATAATGCGGTAGTTTCCGTCTTCATTTTTCTCGCATGAAGTAACTACTGCTGTAAACTCTTTTGTGTAAGAATCAAGGTCATACAACTTAATCATAATCGTCCTCTGTAAACTAAAATTATTTAAGTATTTTACCACAAAAAAACCAAAGTGTCAATTTTGTATCCATTGACATACCAAAAAAATGGTGATAAAATAGCATTGTTTTTATATTGATGAAAAGAGATGAAACGAATGACAAAATTGGAAGAAGCGAGAGAATTTTTTGCAAAGGACAAGTATGCAACCGATGCAACAGGCATTGAAATAGAAGAAATCGGGGAAAATTACGCTAAATGTAGCTTAAAAATTACTGATATTCACAAAAATGCAGTAGGACATGTTATGGGCGGAGTTATGTTCACTTTGGCGGACTTTGTTTTTGCGGTGTCTACCAATTTTGCGGGACCTATGACTGTTTCAACAGTAGCCCAGATAAGCTATCTAAACTCACCAAAGGGTGATGTTTTATTTGGCGAGTCTAAACTCATAAAAGACGGAAAGCGTGTATGCTTTTACGAAGTAAATATCACAGATAATCTGGGAACAGCTGTTGCTGTGATTTCCTTTACAGGCTCACATATAGTGAAATAAGAAGGGCACTGGCGTGCTCTGTTTTTTTCAGGATAAACAATATAAACCACTCGTTAAATATAAAATTTTGACAAAATGACAGTATTGCATTTGAGCGGTTGACCGACGGGTCAAAATGTGATAAAATAAACCTATCTTACAGGCAAAGACGGAGGTAAATTTATGGGAGGCTTTTTTGGTGCAGTATCTAATCGCAGTGTGATATCTGATGTGTTTTTTGGTACAGACTACCATTCACATCTGGGAACTCGCCGTGCAGGTATGGCCGCATTTGACAATGAAATAGGAATACAGAGGGAAATACACAACATCGAAAACTCTCCGTTTCGTACAAAATTCGGCGATATATTTGGCGAGATGCAGGGGACAACTGCAATCGGTTGTATAAGCGATTATGATCCACAGCCAAAGATAATAAGATCAAGGCTAGGTACATACGCAATCTGTATGATAGGTACGATTACAAATGCCGATGAACTTATTGAAAAATACTTAAATGATATTGGCGGACACTTTGATGCTATGACAGGCGGAAAGGTAAACTCAACCGACCTTTTATCTGCGCTTATAAACCAAAAAGAGAGCTTTGCCGAAGGTATTAAGTTTGCACAGGAAGAGATAGAGGGAACAGCTTCTGTTCTTGTTATGACAGATAAAGGAAATCTTATTGCTGCCCGTGATAAAGTAGGAAGACTTCCTGTATTAGTTGGAAAATCAGAGGATGGTCATTGTGTAAGCTTTGAGTCCTTTGCAATGTATAAAACAGGTTATGATTTTGAGCGAGAGCTGGGCCCTGGCGAAATTGTTGAAATAACAAAGGATGAAATAAAAGTATTAAAAGAAGCAGGAGAAGAGCTTAAGATTTGCGCATTCCTGTGGTCTTATTACGGATTCCCAACATCTTCTTATGAGGGTGTTAATGTGGAGTGTATGCGATACAAAAACGGTGAAATTATGGCAAGAGCCGATAAAGAAGCCGGTAAGTGTGAGAATATTGATTACATTTGCGGTGTGCCGGATTCAGGAACACCACATGCAATCGGATACTCAAATAAGAGCGGAGTACCTTTTGCAAGACCTTTTATAAAATATACACCGACATGGGCAAGAAGCTTTATTCCTACCCATCAGGAAGAGAGAAATCGAGTAGCAAAAATGAAACAGATTCCTGTTCATGACTTAATTGAGGGAAAGAATCTTTTGTTTGTTGATGACTCAATTGTTCGCGGAACACAGATGCGAAAAACCGTTGATTTCCTTTATGAAAACGGAGCGGGAGAGGTTCATATGCGCTCTGCTTGTCCGCCGATTATGCATAGCTGTAAGTATTTGAATTTCTCGCCGGCAAAGGACATAATGGAGCTTATTACAAGAAGCACTATTGTGGAACTTGAGGGAGAAGAGGGATTTAAGTATTTAGACGAATACAGCGACACAAATACAGAGCGTGGAAAGAAAATGCGCGATGCAATCTGTGAAAAGCTACACTTAAAAACTTTGGAGTTCCAGTCCCTTGACGGACTTGTTGAAGCAATTGGTATTGATAAATGCAAATTGTGCACATACTGCTGGGACGGTAAGGAATAAGCAAGGCTGTTTATTTTACTCGGGAACATTTTATAACATTGTGAAACCAATATCCTTATTTGATTAAGGATATTGGTTTTTTGTTTTGCGGATTATGAACAAAAGAAACCACTCGACGTACACACGTACGCCGTCGGGCAGGGCGCTATGTGAAGTTCACATAGCGCTTTCTTTTGTCCATTCCCGAGCAAAATAATTCAGCCCGGAGAATATAGCGCAAGTCAGGTCTCTATTTCAATTACCATAACTTACTTGTTGAAATTTCATTATGCATAGTGTATCATAGAACTCGTGGTTGACATAAAATTATTTTTGATTGAAAATTGGCATAAAATTGCCAAATTTTAAAAATTTAATTATTATGTAAACCATTGGTAGTATAGGAAGAATGTGAAAAACACATTCGGTATTAAAAGGAGGACACATAATGAAAGGTTCAAAAAAAGTTCTTGCCGGAATATTGACAGCGGCGATGTCAATTTCATTTTTCGGCATGCACGCTTTTGCATCAGCGGGAATTCCGGTTGATGTGGAAGGAACAAGGTATGAAGAGCCAATCCAGATTTTGCAGGCTCTTGACATTATGAACGGTGACGGTGACGGAAAGTTCAGACCGGATGACACAATCAAGCGTTCAGAGGTTACCAAGATGGCAGTCCTTGCAATGGGACTTGGCGATGCGGCAGAAAGTGCAAAGGGCACATCAAACTACCCTGATGTACCTGTTGATCACTGGGCAAACGGCTACATTAATGTAGCAACAGCACAGAATCTTGTAGTGGGTTACGACACAGGATACTTTATGCCGGATAAAGAAATCACTTATGCCGAAGCAATGACAATCTTTGTTCGTGCTATGGGTTATGAAATGTATGCACAGTCAAAGGGTGGCTTCCCGCAGGGTTATATTGTGGCAGGCTCAAACAACGGACTTACTAAGAATGTTCAGGGTTCAAACACTGCTCCTATTTCAAGAGGTAATGTGGCATTCATGACAGTTAACTCACTTGATGCAAACATGATGGAGCAGACAGGCTTCGGTGATGATGCAAGATGGGAAATCACTGATAAGACTCTTTTAAAAGATGTTCTTGAAGTGACAAAAGAAGTTGGTCAGGTTGTGGCTGTTGAGGGAACATCTTTAACAGATAATTCAGGTCTTGATAAGGGATTCATCAAAATCGGCGACAAGATTTTTGAAACTGCATACAACATGAACAATCTTTTGGGTTACAAGGTAACTTACTATGCAATAGAAAATGAAAGCGGCGATATGGAAGTAATCCTTGCACTTCCTGAGCAGAATAAAAACAAAACATTTGAAATCGGAGCAGACCTTATGGCAGGAATTACCGATAAGGGCTCATATAAAGCAATTGAATACTATAAGGATTCAGAGTCAAGTAAAGTGTCATATGTGACTTTAGATGCTGAACCGACTCTTATCTATAACGGAAAATTTGAAGCGATGGACTTTGACCTTGTTGATATTTCAGAATCATCAGGTAAAGTAGTTCTACTGGATAGCGACTCAAACGGCAGATACGATATAGTATTTGTAACAGAGTATGAAAACATGGTTGTAGAGGAAGTAACATCTACAAATAAGATTATTGATAAATACGGCAAGCCGACACTAAAGCTTGATGATGAAAACGAAGACCTTTCTTACAGCATTATGTTAGGAGCAGACGAGCTTGAGGTATCAGACCTTATGGAATACGATGTTCTTTCAATAGCTGCAAGTAAGGATAAGTTAATCTATGACATTCAGGTGTCAAGAGAAACTGTTGAAGGAAAAATCACAGGTATCGGTAATGACGGCTACACCATTGGCGGTAAAACTTACAAGGTGGCTTCAAATTATACAGAAGATTTAAACCTTGGAACAGAGGGTATTTTCTATCTTGATGTTATGGGAATGATTGCAGGTGTTGATAAGGAAGTTATTGCATCTTCAAACTATGCATATCTTTTAAAGGCACACACATCTGATGCAACTGATGAATCAACATTCCGTGTATTCACAATGTCAGGAAAAGAAACAACACTTACAGCAAACGAAAAAATCAGATTTAACGGTGTTTCAGGTAAGCTTTCATCAGCAGTTGTTGAAGAGCTTAAGACAGGCACTGCAACAAACAAGCAGCTTATCACTTACTCACTAAATTCTGACGGAAAAATCGTTTCTATAAATACAGCACAGGACAACACAGGTACTGGCGCAGTTGATAAGTCTAAGTTCACAATGAACTATGTTTACGAAAATGAAGAATTTAACGGTAAAACAAATAAAATCGGTAATGTAAGACTAACAGCTGACACAATTATCTTTGATATTAACGAAGATAATAAGGATTACAAAATCGGTAAGCTTTCAATGTTTGAAGACGGTTCACACTACAATGTAACTGTATTCGATATGGGTGAAGATTTTGTGGCAAAAGCGGTTGTTGTAACAGATTCAAATCTTCAGACAAATGCAGAGTCATCAATTGCGGTTGTTTCAAAGGTAATAAGCGCAACAAGTGACGACGATGAAGTTACAGAGCTTTTGACAGCTTATGTAGACGGAGAAGAAGTTGAAATATTTGCAGAAACAGCAGGAATTCTTTCAAAGGGTGACAACGAAAGACTTGAAGCCGGTGACATCATTCAGTATGTAACAAATGCGGATGGTGAAATCACAAATATAAGACTTCTGTTCAACATTGATGAAAAGGGAACAGAAGCTGAGGTAGAAGTGGTTGAAAACCTTAAGACAATTTACGGTAAGGTAACTAAGAAGTTCGCAAACTCAATTAATGTAACAGTGAATGGCGGTAGCGTAATGAACCTGGCACTTTCAAAGGATGTACAGGTTTACAGCGTAGATACAACACTTACTAAGAACAAGGTTTCAGCTGCTGAAATCGGCGACATTCAGGCTTATGACGAAGACGAAGGCAACAGAGTATTCGTAAAAATCTACAAGGATGTTGTCCAGGAAGTTGTAATT
>JAZNWI010000091.1:0-9099 GCA_045593305.1 Clostridia bacterium
GGATATCTCCATTCCCTGTCCCAATGAGTATGGGTTACAATATGTGCCTTTTTCATAATTCGTCCTCTTTTTTCATTGTGTATGTAATTTGTAGTATCAGCCAATCATACTTTCTCCAACTTTGTTTATAGTATAAGGAGCATCGTCCTCAATGAAGATTGATTTGCTGAGCCTTATATCCCTTGAAGATGCTCCAATATGAATTATATATTCCCCGGGTTCTGTTACCCAATCCTTTAAAATCACATTGTAGTATCCAAGCTCTTTAATATCAACAGTTATTGTTACTTCTTTTGTTTCACCAGGCTCCAATACAATTTTGTCAAAACCTTTAAGTTCCTTCACCGGTCTTGTTACCGTAGAAACAGGATCACCGGTGTATAACTGGGCAACTTCTGTGCCCTTTACATTTCCTATATTTTTCAGTTTGAAAGTTGCCTGAAGCATGTCACTAATCCGACTAACCTCAAGGTCACTGTATTCAAACTCTGTATAGGACAAACCGTGTCCAAAAGGATATACAATCTCTTCAGGGTGCATATCATAATACCTGTATCCCACAAAAAGTTTTTCTGCATATTCAACTGTGTGGCCATTACCCGGATATTCAAGGTCTGTGCGTACTTTTGTAGGAAAAGTTTCTGAAAGCTTTCCTGACGGATTTACAACTCCGCACAAAATATCAGCAACCGCTCCTCCTGCTCCTTCACCGCCAAGCCACATCTGAACAATTGAATGAACATTGTTTTTCCAATCGCCCAGAATCATTGCAGAGCCTGATTGAATTACTACAACCACTTTCTTTCCAATTTCTATTGCATGCTCTATAAACATCTCATAGTTCGGATTAAATTCAGCTGTTCTTCTGTCAAACTTCTCTGTATCTTCTGATTCCATTGAGCCTATAAATAAAACTACAAGGTCGGTATCCTTTATAAACTCGGTGTATTCTGTAAGCTTTGGCCATAGCATTTCATGTGAAAACGCACATTTTTTGTACATTTCCAGATATTTTAGTTCAACCTCTGTACCCAATATCCTACCAAGCTCATCATAAGGCGATTCTATATATTCATCCCAAGAATTAACCTCTGCGCTTCCCTGTCCCGATATAATCGGACTTTTTGCAAATTCACCGATTACAGCAATTTTCTTGTATTTTTCAGCAGTTATCGGCAATGTATTGTTTTCATTTTTTAATAGGACAGTCCCTGCTGATGCAATCTTGCGGGCAATTTTATGCTGTTCACCTCTGTTGTAATTGATATTGTTTACCTTTCTTAAAAGCAGAAATTCAATCATTCTTCTTACGGCAGTATCAATCTCTTCCATTGCTATTTCGCCATGGGCAAGTCCATCTTTTATTTCATTTTCAATATTCTCATTCTTTGGCATTTGCATATCAAGACCTGCTTTAATTGCCTTTGATATATTATGAACTGCACCCCAGTCCGATACAACAAATCCATTAAATCCCCACATCTCTCTCAAGACTTCAGTAAGAATAAATTTGTTTTCAGAACACCATATTGAATGCAGTTTGTTATATGCACACATAACACTTGCAGGAGAAGATTTTTTTATGGCAATTTCAAAAGCCTTTAAATATATCTCCATAAGTGTCCGGATATCCGCATCAACACTGATAGTAGTACGGTATTTTTCCTGATTATTACAAGCAAAATGCTTTAAAGATGCTGCAACTCCAAGACTTTGTAATCCATTTATGTATGCTGCAGCGAGCTCGCCTGCAAGAACAGGGTCCTCCGCTATGTACTCAAAGTTTCTTCCACACAAGATATGTCTTTTTATATTAACTCCAGGCCCTAAAAGCATATCAACATCGTTTTTAATACAGTCTTTTGCAAGAGCAACACCCATTTCGTTTATAAGTTCCTTGTCCCAAGTCGAACCAACAAGACAAAGATTTGGGAAAGATGTGCAATTACATTCAGATTCCTTTCGCACACCATGTGGTCCGTCGGCAAAGTTTTTAGCTTTAAGCCCCAATCGTCCAACCTCTGCAGTGGCCATATCTCCTGCGCCTGTAAGCAAGGAAACCTTTTCTTCAAATGTTAAGGAATTAAGAATTTCGTTTACGCGATTTTCCATTTCGTGCTCTCCTTTTTGAAAAGATGTAATGCGACTGATTTACAATTTAAAATTCAATTTTTTCCGCACTTGATGCAATTATTTTTTTTGCTTCTTCAGGCTCCGCACCCTTTACATATAACTGCGGATAATCAACAACACAATTTGTTCCGTCATTTCTTAGATTAATATGTGTAGAATAATTATTATGAACATAAATGTCTTTTATTGACGGATTCCAAAGGCTGATATCTCTTACATTGTCTGCGTAATCCTTGACACCCGCAAGATCAAGCACATTGTTTCTGATGGTAATATACGCAGAACCCTCGTCAGGATATATAGCATTGATACCTGTTTTCTGTTCCGGTTCTTCAGTCTGCACAATATAGTTTTCCTCTATTACGGTTCCCGGTTGATTGCCAAGTGTGTATATGCCACCGCCATCTGTTGCGATGAGATTTGTGTTCTCAATATAGTTTTGAGCTACTCTGTTGTTACGGCATGTTGTTGAATTTGGATAATTGCTCCAACCCCAACCAAGTGATATGCCGGAATAACTGGTTTCTGTTATCTTATTATGAATAACATCAACATCTATAACATAGTAACATGCAATTCCCGGTGCGCCCCTATGCTTTAATCCTGTTTTATTCACAATATTGTCTGATACCGTTACGCGCTCGGTAATTTCGTATGCTTCTGATGTGTAATGGTGGAATTGGCTTCCTAAAACTATGGCACCATCGCCCACATCGTGAATATAGTTATTGCTGATTTTTGAATCAAGAACACCTGTGTGCAGAGAAATTGCCGGCTTTGTAAGACCTGTTACTTCGCAACCGGAAATCTCAATACCGCTTGCATAGTCCACCTGAATCGCACCCTCTAAAAATTCAGATTTATCGAATGTGATTACCTGTGCCTGAGCTGTTTTGAATCCATATTCATACATTCTGTCAAGAGTAGAATTTTCAAATCTTAAACCACTGAATGTCAGGTTTTCTACATGGTTATTTCTGCCCGTTCCCTTAACAATAACAAGCTCCTCCAAAACTGCTCCGTCAACAATAGCAGTATTCATATCTTCACCGCTTCGTGGCATATAGTAAAGCACCTTTGTATTCTTATCAAAATAGAATTCGCCAGGGTTATCCAAAAGCTCAAGAGCATTTTCTATATAGAAGCTTGCTGAAGGTATAATCGGATGTCCTGTAAGTGCACCATCCTTTGTTAATTCATCAAATCTTGGCTGTGCCATATCTAAATTGATATGCTCCCCATCTTCTGAAACATCTGTCACTTTCAAAAGTACATCCACCCAGGACCTTGCTACATGTACGAAAACATCTTCAGGATTTGAAAGCATCGGCAAATCACTACTATTGAATGAAATACCGTCATTATCGTATTCAGTGCCTTTACTGTAAAAAGCATCGGCATGAATTGGTGTTTCGGTTCTTGCCAAGGTTGCAACTTTGCCATTTACCATAAGCTCGTATATGCTGTCAAAGTCACTTGCATCAGCGTACCAGATTCCGTTTTCGCCCTCTTCAAAGCCTGTAATTGGTTTTCCACCTGAAATAACAGGAGTTTCACTATCGGCATTTTTGTAAATTACTTTATAGCCGTTTGTTCCACTGTCGGAATTGTTGAATGTAAGAGTGTTTTCAAGATAATATTTTCCGCCTTTAAGGTTAACAACAATATCACCTGTCATTGAGCTGTTTATTGCTCTTACAGCACTTTGCGCTTCTTCAATTGTCTTAAATGGTGAGTCTTCAGTACCATCTCCTGATGCTTCAACACCAGGGTCAACATAAAACTCTGCCTGTGGTATTTTGTTAACATAGACAGTTTCCGATTCCGGCAAAAGCGGTTTTAGGGAGGTCATACCGTCCCAAACCATAAAGGATGCCTTATCGCCTGTTTCTAAACTTAAGTTTCCTGAAGAAGTATCGCCAACGGCTACTGCCTCAAGCTTTTTGTTAATATTGTAAACTGCAGCAAAGGCTGTCGTATTTTTCTTAGTATTATAAAGTTCCGGATTGAATTTTACACTTATACCATCTTTAGAATCCACAAGTTCAGGGCTTTCATAGCCTATTACATCTATGTCTTCACCTGACGGAACTCTTATATATCTTGCTCCAACCGTTGTGCTTTCGCAACCCACAATGGTATTATATGCCGCAAAATCTTCCGTTTTTGATACATCAACAAAGATGTTGCATGGCTCTATGTGGTCAATTATAACAACTCTGCCAAGGTCTATTATGTCATAGTCAGATGCTGATGTAATTGTTGCAGGCTGTATCTTTTTTATGTGGGCATTCTTTTGTTTTGAATAAACACCAACATTATATACCGATATGGTATTTGTATCTGTTGTTTCAATCTTAACTGTACTTATATTTCCGTCTTCAAAAATGCTTTTCGTTTCGCAATTTTTAAAGGTGGCTGAGTAAGTTTTTTCATCTCCGTTATAGCATTCATATGTAATCTTAAGATTTCCGCTTGCCGTTACACTTAACGCATGAATACTGTAACATCTGTCAAGATTAATGGTAAGAGCATTTCCGCTCCACCATGATTTTACATCTTTGTCTGTGGCTCTGTATGCCACCTTTTCGTTCATATCAGCTGTTGGCCATACATCCTCTGCCACATTATACAGGTCCCCAAATCCAATCTTTGCAAAAACCTTTATCTCTGATAATACCAAAAAATCCTGTGATGCTTCTGAATATACTCGAACATATCTGTATCCGTCAAAAATATTGTTTCTGCTTTTTACAAAAGCAGCTTTTTGTCTAATGACTTCGCTTGGGGATTTTTCGCCTAATATAACATAGTCATCAAAATCAGGTGAATTCGAAAGCATGATTTTAGTGTTATAGTTATATGCTCTATCCTGTCTGCCATAGACTTCTACATGACTTATTGCTTGTTTTTCCTTTAAGTCAAGCTGAACATACGGATCAGCATGCCTTATCGCTGCATATGTTGTGTAATTATTATCCTTTACTCTGTCAAGAGTAAAGCTACCATATATGGTGGCTCCGGCAGGCATTGATAAGTCTGCTGACTCTGCAACATCTATACAATCAGCAAGTTCCTTTTGGGTGTTGACCTGAATTGTTGGCTGACTTGAAACGCCGTCCACCTTTAAATATCGATAATACCCGCCTCTTGCTGCGTTATTTGGAGTAAATAGTGAATCATTATTTATAAGTGTAGTTGTTGTAAGAAAGGAGGAGTCTGTAATTGAAGTACTTCTACCCATTACCGAAAACTCGTTAACATACATATTGACATCAAGGTAATAATCGCTTGGGGCATCCCCTGCAAAGCGTAATCTTACATACCTGAAGGTGTCATCCTTATATTCGTCAGGCAAAATGAAATTCTTGGAATCGCTTACTTCAGTAAGCTCTATTCCGTCAATAAATTCTTCTGTCTGACCATGTGGTGTGTTAGTTACAGAAACGGTATATGTTCTATTTGCTGAAAAATTAATACTTACCTGATCAATAACTGCCGGATTCTGAAGGTCTATAGTAAGCCATTCCACTGTGTCTTTTCCGGGTGTAGAAATAAAGCTTGACGCGGTATTTCCGTCTACTGCATTTTTTGCAGAATAATCAGAGGTATATCCGCCTTCTCCGTAAAGCTTGGAGCGTATTGGTTTTCCAAGCGCAACATTCTCTGCAGTACTTACTGAATTTTGCGTAAAATCAGGGTCATTGGACATAATTACTTTAGCGGTTGAAGTATCAACCCCACTTACTTTTACATCATCAACAGGATATGCTCTTCCCAAATCAAGAATATAACTTCCGCCCGAATACTTAAGTTCTTTTCCGCTTGCGACATCTGCCATCTCTGCGGAAGATACTGCTGAAAAAGTTGGTAAAAGTGTAGCTATAAGCAATACAGCCATAATTCGTTTTAATACTTTCATCAGATTCTTCCCTTCTATTTTCCAAAGCTGGATACGCTGAAACAGTGTTCTTTAAATGCAAGTTCGTATATCAAACCTTTTTATAATCGCTTTTGTTAATATGGTTGTTAATATGTTTTACTATGTTTTTTAATTTGTTAATATGTTTCTAATTTAATTTTTTTAATAAAATTGCGTTACCAAACACCTCGCGGTTTTCTGTCACCACTATGTTTTCAGCTAATTCAATTTTTTCATCATAAAGCGATTTTTCAATTTCCCATTTTCCTTTTAAAGGAATAATAAGTTTTTCGGGATTTTTAAAGGTGTGATATACCAAAAGTGCCTTATTTCCACTGTCAGCATATCTTAAGACTGCCTGTGTTCCCACAGGAGCCCCATAATTGTATTTTTCTTCAGTTCTGTAAACTTCACTTTTTCCGTATTTAATAATATCGGAAACCTCACTGTAAAAATCTTCTGCTTTATACACTTCCTGCATCTGTTCGTCTGATAAGCCAAACATATCGCCTGACCAACACAGTCTTCCCAAAAATCCTGCTGAAATTGTGTATGCGAAACGATTTTTATCAAATTCCGGCTTCATTACGCACCAGATCTGACTTTGTCTGGATGGAATAATATATTGAAGATTTGCTGCAATAATTGGGAATTCAAAACACTCGTGTGCATCCGAGAATGAACTCATTGCAGAAACTCCCATCATACTCGGTTCAAGTCTTAATCCGCCTGATGCGCAGTTTTCGATAATTATATCAGGAATTTCTTCCTTGATTTTCTTAAAAAATTCTCTGACACCATGAAGATGCTGTCTTAGACCTTCTGCCTGACTTTCAGCACCATCACAGCCCATTCCAATGTTTGCATTATAATCAACTTTTATGTAGCCAAAACCGCTATCCTTCAAAAATTTAATTACTTTTTCTGAAAGGTGGCTAATCGTATCAGGATTTCGGAAATCCCAAAAGCTTTCTTTTCTTCCGCTTCCTACTGTTCCCACAATTATATGTCCGTTATGCTTTAAGTGCATACTGTCATATTTTGCTTTGAAATATTCGGATTTTTCTCCTGAGCATTCAAACTCCATCCATATTCCAGGGACAAAACCCATCTTACGAATATCGTCTGTATATGACTTCATTCCTTTTGGAAATGCCTCTTTTTTAACATCCCAGTCGCCAATATCGCCGTTAAACCAACCGTCATCGGTTACAAAATACTTTACCCTGGTATTTTTAAGCTTTTCTGCTATCTTTAAGTTTCCTTCATGAGATGGTTTTCCCCAAGTTGTGCACCACTCATTATAAATTATCGGCATACCCTCTTCGCCGTAGGCATCCACATCTTTATTTCGCATCTTTAAAAATACATCTGAAATATCTGATATATCCCCATGCACGCAGGCAATAAGTGCTTTCGGTGCTGTAAAGCTTTCGCCGTCTTCAACTTTTTTTGCCCACGCTCCGTATTGATAATCTCCAAGGCCGCCTGTAAAAGATATGTCCATTCCAATTCTTGAAAATTCCATTTGCCATGTAGAATTGCAATAAAGCTGCATTCCCCACATCACATTTTTATTAGTATCTTCTACTACTGCATAAGGAAAATATTCTTCTGTCGGTCTTGAGCCTTTTGTACCAATTCTAAAGCTATCAAAATTACTGCTCCATGATTTTTCAAGGTTAAGTTCAGGAATAGTATAGGAAAAATGCTTTCCTTCTCCTGCCCAGCCTGACTTAAACACATGTATTTTTATGTTTTTTGAATTGTCATCATTACAATAAGGACTAAGTCCATCCAATGCCGCACTTGAAATCATTTCAAGCATCACAGCTTTTCCTGTGTTGTTTACAAATTCACATTCTACCTCAAAACCGTTTTCGCCAAGATTATGAGTAAGCTCATGTATTATTTTGTATCCCTCATCCGATGCCATGACAGTTTTTATTACAGTTTTATTGTCATCTTCTATAACTTCCTGCCCTGAAAATTTCAGGTCATCGTAGGAATCACTCATCTTACAGCTGTTTGCAAATGGTGATTGACTGTGATGAGCAAGATGTATATGGCAAAGACTTCCGCAAAGCCAGTCATAGCCATAGGAAAACTGGCTTTCTTTCTCATCAATCTGTAAAGCTTCATCTATGCTTATTACACGGTCCTTTGGAAGTAACTGCAAAAACACTTTTTGCGTATCATTTTCAATAACATAGCGGACTATATTGTTTCCAAGTATGTATTCTTTTGTTGTGCAATCCTTTTTCATTATTATTCTCCCGTATATTTATTAAAAACTAAATACTGCAAAATGAATTATTTTGTACTATTTAATCTTTAATTTTTTTAAACCACCGGGAATGGTGGCTTCTGCGACTATGTTTCAAATCGCAGAAGCCTAAGTTTCCTGGTAAGTGTTTTTATAAAATTATTCAAGAGTATATGCACTTGCATCAATAATTTCCTGAACACTTGAAGGCTCTGAGCCTCTTGTATAAGATGTCGGAGTATTGATAGTACAGTTTGTACCCTCATTTCTTATAGTAGTAAATGTTGCATAGTTGTCAGTTGCAACAACATTCTTAATGCTGTCTGTCCATGCACTGATTGAGAATAGTTCACCATCGTAATCCTTGATAGATATCATATCAATTACATTGTTTCTCATTGTAACATTCTGAGTACCCTCATCAGTATATAAACCTATAGTAGATATCGTCTGTTCCGGCATCTGTGTCTGTACATAGTAGTTACCTTCAATAACAGTGTCAGGAAGGTTACCAAGAGTATAGATGGCACCACCGTCAGATGCAACAAGGTTTATATCCTTGATGTAGTTATTAGCCACTCTGTTATTAGCACAGAATGTCCAGCTTGGGAAGTTTGCCCATCCCCAACCAAGTGAAATACCTGAGTAGTTACAATCTGTAATCTTGTTGTGTACAATATCCGTATCAGCAACATAGTAACATGTAATAGCAGGTGAACCTCTGAATAGCTGAGCAGGTTTCTCAATTATGTTATCAGAAATTTCATTTCTTTCGCAA
>JAZNWI010000092.1:0-1925 GCA_045593305.1 Clostridia bacterium
TATGACAAAATATAATTCCTGTTTCTTTTCAGGACATCGCATTTTAGAAAAAAAAGAAGCACAGCTTATGAAAAGTCTTTTGCGAGAAGAGATTTTAAATAAGATAAATGCAGGTGTTACAAGATTTATTGCAGGCGGAGCAATTGGATTTGATACCTTGGCGGCAGAACAGGTAATTGATATAAAAAGGGATTACCCAGATGTAAAACTTATTTTGTATCTTCCGTGCAAAAATCACTTTGCAAAATGGAATCAAGGAGACCTTGAGAGATTTGATAGAATTAAAGAGCAGGCTGATGAGATTAAATATGTTTACGAGGGTAAATATATTCCGGGCTGTATGCAGATGCGAAACAATGCCATGGTAAAGGATGCTGACTGCGGAATTGTTTACCTCGCAAAGAGTATGGGTTCCGGCTCTAGCCAAACAGTAGCCTATGCAAAGGAAAAGGGAATACCCTTTGTTAATATTGTAGATGAAATAAATAAATATTCTGACTGTGAATAAGTAGGGAACGGCCTGTGTGCCGTTCCGTTTTTGTATCTTCCAAGTCTACATTATCAAAACAAAAAAAGAGCAATGGTTTAAAAAATCAAAGCTCTTTTTTAGTTTATCTACCGTTACCCATATTCTTAACTGCATTGCCTGTGTTTTCAATAGCGTTACCTGCACCCTTAACAGCATCGCCAACACCATTTTTAACATCGTTTACAGCATCTCCCATATCGTCTGCCATACTACCGTTGTTATTGCCTGTTGTATTATTGGCGTTATCGGTAGCAGTAGGAGACGGTGACGGAGTTTCGTCGTTATTTCCTCCGCAGGCAGTAATTAAAGATAAAGAAATCATGGCAGCAAGTAAAATTTTAAGCATATAAAAACTTCCTTTCTTTTGGTATGCAATTTTAGTATTGCCGAAGTTTTTATATTTAAACTGGAAAAATTTTATAAATCAACCAAATAAAACTGAATTTAAAACGCTTTCCAAGTATTCCTGTTTTCCGCTTTTCGGTTCGTTTGTAGAACCAAGATTTTCTGCATATTTTGAAAGCTCTTCAAGGCTTGCATTCCCTGAAAGAATTTTTTGACCCATTTCAGAGTTAAAGCTTGAATATTTTTCTTTTACAAAACTGTCAATTCTGCCGTCTTCAATGATTTTAGCTGCATTTAAAAGACCAAGGGCAAATGAGTCCATACCAAGAATAAATCCGTGGAACATATCCTCTGTGGTATTACTTGGACGGCGATTTTTGGCGTCAAAGTTAAATCCACCTGTAAGTCCGCCTGATTTCAGGACTTCGTACATACACATTGTTGTTTCGTAAACATCAAATGGAAATTCGTCAGTATCCCAGCCAAGAAGTAGGTCGCCCTGGTTTGCATCAATTGAGCCAAGCATACCGTTTATAGCAGAAATTCTAAGCTCGTGCTGGAATGTGTGACCTGCAAGAGTTGCGTGGTTAGCCTCAATATTCATCTTGAAATCCTTGTCAAGACCATGCTGTCTTAAAAATCCGATAGCAGTTGCTGCATCAAAATCATACTGATGCTTCATTGGTTCCTTCGGCTTTGGCTCGATATAGAAGTCGCCGGTAAAACCGATTGAACGACCATAATCAACTGCCATTCTCATAAGGCGGGCAATATTTTCCTGTTCAAACTTAACATCTGTATTTAAAAGAGTTTCATAGCCCTCTCTGCCGCCCCAGAAAACATAGCCGTTACCGCCTAGTTTTACAGTAAGGTCAAGAGCCTTTTTAATCTGAGCAGCAGCGAAGCAGTAAACATCAACAGAATTAGTGCTTCCAGCACCGTTCATAAATCTTGGGTTTGAGAACATATTTGCGGTTCCCCAAAGACATTTGATGCCTGTTTCTTTCATTTTAACAAGTATGTGGTCGGTGATTTCGTCAAGACGCTTGTT
>JAZNWI010000093.1:0-1959 GCA_045593305.1 Clostridia bacterium
TGAACCGCACTCTGAATAATGTCCGCTTTCTTCAAAAGAGCCATCTTCTAAAATTTTGATGTTCCTTATATGAGCAAAGTGGATACGACCCATTCCCGCATACTTTTTAACCATAGCAGTATAGTCATTAAATGTAGCACAGCCAAGGCTTCCGCTACAAAGGGTAAGACCATGGTGAGTATCATCATAAAGACTTAAAAATCTGTCTATGTTCTTTTCGTTTGTGATAATTCTTGGTATGCCAAAGATGTTCCATGGCGGATCGTCCGGATGAATTGCCATATTAACATCACATTCTATGGCAACAGGCATAATTTCTTTTATAAAGAATTCAAGGTTTTTCCAAAGACCTTCCTCGCCAATTTCCTGATATGCTTTTATTAAATCAGAAACCTCATCAGGAGAATAGGATGAATCCCAACCAGGAAGGGTAAGCTTTGTCGGGTCCATTTTGTCAACATCTTCCTTGTGATAAACAAGGGAAGTTGAGCCGTCTTCATTCACCCATTCAAGATTTGACCTTGTCCAGTCAAAAACAGGCATAAAGTTATAGCAAACGCATTTAACACCCATTTTTGAAACCCTGCGGATATTTTCCTTAAACACCTCAATGTATTCAAGGTACTTTCCTCGTCCAAGCTTTATATCTTCGTGAACAGGAATGGACTCAATAACCTCCATTGTAAGACCGCTGTCGTTACAAGCCTTTTTGATTTCTTCAATTTCGCTATCTTCCCAAACAGTTCCAACAGGCTTATATACAGCCGTTGTTATGTCAGAAACACAAGGGATTTGTCTTATTTTTTGGAGTGTTACAGGATCGTCTTTTCCATACCATCTGAATGTTATTTTCAAACCATCTCACCCTTTCAGTAAAAGTATTTCAACACAAGTATACTACTATCTTAGTACAACTACTTTGTAAAAATTGTTAAAAACATTGCAAATATTGCTATAATATGTTATATTAAAAAAGAGAGGTGATAATATGGATGTCAATCAGGATTACAGATATATTGGCGAAAACTGTTCCTATGAGCATCTGACGGATGCCAGACCAAATATGTCGGAGTTTGTGCTTCATAACCATAATGACATGCACGAAATCATATTTTTTATAAGAGGAAATGCCGAATTTAAAGCAGAGGGAAGTACCTATCCCTTAAATCCATATGATATAGTTATCACTCACTCGGACGAAATGCATATGATGTGTCATCTGCCACCGACAGAACTCTATGAAAGAGTTGTTATACATATTAAACGAGCCTTTTTTGCTCAGAACGGCTGTGAAAGATTCTTGAATTTTTTCACAAACAGGCCATTGGGAGCTAACAATTTAATCCCTGCAGAACTTGTGAAAAAGGAGAATGTTTTAGGCCTAATTGAAGACTTTGACCGTCACATTGATTCGGATGATAAAATGCCTGATATCGTGGCAAAATCAAAAATTATTGATATGCTATATCGTATGAGTCGCATTGCAACCTCAAAGGGTGAACAGTATCATGAAGACGAAAAACTGAAAAATGTTATTGCATATATAAATGACAACATCAAAACAGAGCTGTCCCTTGACGATATTGCCCAGCACGTATTCATAAGCAAGTATCACCTTTGCCACACATTTAAAAAATACAGCGGTCTTACCATAAATCAATATATCAATCACAAGCGTATTTTATTGGTACGAGCCCTGGTGTCAAAAGGCTGGACGCTTCTTGATGCGGCACTGGAGTCAGGATTTGATAATTATTCTAACTTTTATAAGACCTATGTAAAAATAACAGGAAAATCCCCAAGGCAGGATATGAAGTAAAAAGGACACCATATAGGTGTCCTTTTAGTTTTGTCAAAAAGCAATATTTGCAATGTTTGTCGCAATTTTATACATAGAATATCCTATAAACTTGTGTTATTCTATAAAAAATGGAGGTATTTTATATGAAATACAATAAA
>JAZNWI010000094.1:0-2850 GCA_045593305.1 Clostridia bacterium
CGTGGATATTCCGCCGTCACTTAAGAATATTTATAAGGAACTTAATCAGGAATTGGGACTTTATATCCCAAACCACGGTAACCTTGAAAAATGGGCAAAACAGGGGGTTTTGCTACTAAATGCAAGCCTTACTGTCCGTGACGGTGAAGCCAATTCCCATAAGGGCAAGGGCTGGGAAAAGATTACTGATAAGATAACCGAGATTTTAAATAACAGACGAGAGCCTGTCATTTTCATTTTGTGGGGTAATGATGCGAAAAAGAAAGAAGAGCTTATAACTGCACCACAACATATAATCCTGTCGGCAGCACACCCAAGCCCGCTGTCTGCAAGCCGAGGCTTCTTCGGCTGCGGACACTTTAAAAAGGTGAACAATATTTTAAAAGCGATGAATCAGGAGCCAATAGATTGGCAGATAGAGAATGATTGAATTTCTTGTTCTTAAGCGAATATGAACCTATCAAAGAGCTATCTTGGTTAGAGAAGCTGGAAAGGAGATTGATGTTATGAAATCATTAAAAGAAATTATCCATTATGTTAGTATGTCTTTAATGATTTTAAGCTGTATATATGCGGCAATAACCATATTTGCAATAATTATTACTTCAGGTTGGTCGAGTGATACAGCTATAACATTTGAAGCAAACGTTTGGTATATTTGTAGCATTATTATTGCCGCTATATGCATTATTCTATATTTCATACTGAAAAACAGACTTATTATATTAGGTGGAAATGTCATTATTTCAATTTTATTTCTTGTTGCAGAGGATATTATACGAAAAAATCCGTATGCAACCAGACCTGAATGGTTCATAATGGTTGACGTTTTACCTTTGCTTATCGCTGTTGTGGGCATATCTATTGACTTATTAATGGATGCATATAGGATTCGTCGCTAAATTAACTCTACATTTTTTGGTCCTAACTTTACACAAACTAGGCAAAAAAGTTTGGCATCTAAAGCTTATATCCATTATATAAAGATTGTCGAAAAAAGTCGAAATCAAAATAGCCTCCCCTGTGTAAGGGGAGGTGGGTTTGCAAAGCAAACTCGGAGGGGTTGTAAAGGGATCAACGAAAACAATCCCTCAGTCAGCTACGCTGACAGCTCCCTTTGCACAAGGGAGCCTATACTACATATAGTAAGCATACTAAAAAACAAAAAGAAAGAACAAAGCTATGAAAAAATTACTGATAATTGACTCAAACAGCTTAATGAACCGTGCGTTTTATGGTGTGCGTTTCCTGTCGGCATCGGACGGAACGCCTACCAATGCGATTTTCGGGTTTTTAATGACATTAATGAAGCTCATTGACGAAAACAATCCCGACTACATTTGTGCGGCATTTGACTTAAAAGCGCCAACATTCCGTCACAAGATGTATTCTGAGTACAAGGCACAAAGAAAGCCTATGCCTGACGGACTTCGTGTGCAGATGCCCATTGCCAAGGACATTTTGCGTGCCATGGGCATCAACATTTTAGAGCTTGAGGGCTATGAAGCGGACGATGTTATCGGTACTGTGTCAAGGCTTTGTGAAGAAGCGGACATTGAGTGCCTGATTGCAACAGGTGACAAGGACGACCTGCAGCTTGCATCACAAAAAACCAAGGTGCTTTTAACCGTAACTAAGCAAGGCGTGACCGATACTGACACCTATACAGAAAAAGAAGTATATGAGCGCTACGGCGTAACACCGGAGCAGTTTATTGATGTAAAAGCGTTAATGGGCGACACATCTGATAATATCCCAGGCGTTAAAGGCATTGGCGAAAAAACCGCCATGACCCTAATCGGCAAGGCAAAAAGCATTGAGAACCTGTACGCTGACCTTGATGCTTGGGGTATCACTCCTGCAAACCTTAAAAAGCTTGAAACTGACAAGGACTCTGCATTCTTATCAAAAACCCTTGCCACAATTGACAGATTTGTGCCGATTGAGTTTAAATTCGAAGAAAACGAGCCTTGCGACTTTACAGAAAAAGAAGAGCTTTACGATATTTTAAAGAGATTAGAGCTTAACAAAGTAATAAAACGCCTTGGACTTAAAAAGGTGGAAACCAAGGAAGAAATCGACTTCTTATCAGGAACAAAAGAAGAAACAATTGTAACCAAAGCGGAATTTTCAGCTCTTTGCGAAAAGGTGCGCAAAAAAGGTGAATGTGCCTGTCTTTTTGAAGTACACGAAAACGCCCTATGCGGCGGAGCTTTCGGCGTTGATAATGTAGGAAGCTATTTTGAAGTAACCCCTGAAATAAAGGACGAGCTTTTTGAACTTTTGGCAGACGAAAATGTGAAAAAATACTGCATTTCAGCAAAAGATGCTTTGGCGGTTTGCGAAATAAACGGAATTGCCTATGACAGCGCAATCGCAGCCTATCTTCTAAACCCTGCAAGAAATGATTTTTCACCAAATGCTCTTGCATACGAATATTTAGGTTTTGAATTCGGAGAAAAATCAGGTCAGGTATCCTTGTTTGAAGAGGAAACCTCCGACCTTGCGAAAAAAGTTCTTGCGGTTATGCCGATTTATGAAATAACATCGAAAAAACTTAAAGAAAACGGTCAGGAACAGCTTTACTATGACATTGAGCTACCCCTTATTACCGTACTTTGCGATATGCAAAAAGCAGGCATGCTGATTGATAGAGCAGAGCTTGAAGCCTTTTCGCGCGAGCTTTCTGCGAGAATTGATGAGCTGACAGGCGAAATTTATGAATTGGCTGGCGAAGAATTTAACTTAAACTCCACAAAACAGATGGGTGTAATCCTGTTTGAGAAGTTGGGCTTAAAAGCCTTAAAGAAAACAAAAACAGGCTACTCAACCAATGCGGAAGTTTTGGAG
>JAZNWI010000095.1:0-3345 GCA_045593305.1 Clostridia bacterium
TTTCTTGTGAGTTTTAAGCATTTCACCATAGTGCATTTTATAGATATGGTCACCTGAGAGGATAAGTACATTGTCAGGAGAGAATCTGTCCAAAAATCCTAAATTCTGGTAAATAGCATTAGCAGTACCTTTGTACCATTCACCTGCTGCCGCGCTTTGATACGGCGGAAGAACATATACACCACCACGGTTTCTGTCAAGCTCCCAAGGTCCTCCGTTTCCGATATATGTGTTTAGTTCAAGTGGTTGGTACTGGGTCAAAACACCAACAGTATCAATGCCTGAATGAACACAGTTAGACAGAGGAAAATCTATAATTTTGTACTTTCCTCCAAATGGTACAGCTGGCTTTGCCACGTTTTTGGTGAGCGCACCAAGTCTGCTGCCTTGGCCACCTGCCAAAATCATTGCTACACAATCTTTTGCATTCATTTAATCTCTTCCTTTCTGGCTTTTTTTAAATAGATAACAGATAGGCCCTTTATATCTACATTGATTTGATAAGGTAGTCCCTGTGTATCTTTATTTTTTTTGGTTTTATATTTTTTAGTACGGGTAACAGTAGACCCGCCAAAGCGTTTCCAGTCGGAGTTTATAACAACTTCATATTCCCCGGCTTCAGGAACGCATAATACATATTTTTCACGGTCAACAGGTGTGAAGTTGGCTACCACCACCACATTTTCACCATCTTTTGATGAACGATAGAAGGAAATAACCGAGTTATCTCTGTCCTGCTCATTTATCCAGCGAAAACCGCTCCAATCACGCTCAATTTCCCAGAAAGCTTTGTTTTCAAGGTAGAAGTGGTTAACCGCTTTGACATAATCCTGAAGTTTTTTGTGGTTTTCAATACCTAAAAGATGCCACTCAAGACCTTCATCATAACGCCATTCAATGAACTGACCGATTTCTCCGCCCATAAACAGCATTTTCTTTCCTGGAAGTGACAGGTAGTATCCTAAAAGTGCACGGTAACCGGAGAATTTTTCCTCATAATTTCCGTACATTTTATCTATAAGGGATTTTTTGCCGTGAACCACTTCGTCGTGGGACAGCGGAAGAATAAAGTTTTCTGAATATGCGTAAAGCATCAAAAATGTTAAAAGGTCATGGTTGAATTTTCTGAAATACGGGTCCATTGATATATAACGGAGAGTATCGTTCATCCAACCCATATTCCACTTGAAGTTGAATCCAAGTCCGCCGTTTTCAACGCTTCCTGTAACCATGCTCCACGCCGTTGATTCTTCCGCAATCATAAGAATGTTCGGGAATTTTGCGAACATTATTTTATTAAGATTCTGCAAAAATTCAATGGCTTCAAGGTTGTGGTTTCCGCCATAAATATTTGGAACCCATTCACCGCCCTGACGGCTGTAATCACGATAAAGCATTGATGATACTGCATCCACGCGAAGACCGTCAAAGTGATATTCATTTACCCAGAAAAATGCAGATGACAAAAGGAAAGAAACAACTTCACTTTTTGAATAGTCAAAAACCATAGTTCCCCAGTCCTTGTGTTCGCCAAGACGGGTGTCTGCATATTCATAGGTTGGTGTTCCGTCAAAATGGAAAAGGCCATGTCTATCGCGAGGGAAGTGGGCAGGAACCCAGTCCATAATAACGCCGATGCCGTTTTCGTGGCACTTATCCACAAGATACATAAGGTCGCAAGGCTCACCGAAACGGGATGTTGCGGCAAAATAACCTGTAACCTGATACCCCCATGAGCCGTCAAACGGGAATTCGGTTAACGGCATGAACTCAATGTGGGTATATCCCATATCAAGAATATATGGAATCAATTCGTCTGCAAGTTCGCGATAGGTATATAAACTGCCATCTTCGTGAGTTTTCCAGGATGCAGCATGCATTTCGTAAATATTCATAGGCTTGTCATAAATAGGGGTAGATTCCCTCTTTTTAAGCCATTTTGAATCATGCCACTTATATTTTGGAAGCTCTGCTACAATAGACGCAGTTTCCGGCCTTAGCTGGCAAGCGATTGCCATAGGATCTGCTTTTAAAACTGTGTTCCCCGAAGTATCGGTGATAGCATATTTATAAAAAGTGCCCTCGGTTATATTCTCAAAATGTCCGCACCATACACCTGTTGAGCCCATTCTTGAAAGAGGCATATCGTTTCCCGACCAACCGTTTTTGTCGCAGGCCAAGGAAACGCAGGCAGCATTTGGTGCCCATACCGCAAATCGCCACCCTTTATCTATCTTATGAGGTCCAAGCATTTCGTATGCTCTGAAATTTGTGCCTTCGTTATATAAATAAAGCTGAAATTCGCTTATTCCATACCATTCTTTAGGTAGAGTTTGCTTCATGTCGTTGCCTCCTGTTTGTAGTTTAGTACCAACTATTATTATAACACACATATTTTGGGCAGTAAAGCCTAAAAAAGTACATTTTATAAAGAAAATTTTGTGCAAAAATGACAAAAAGCTACTAAATACCCATATATCTTACAATTTAACCAAAATAATCAAATATTATAGGCGGAGAATTTCAAGAACTACTTGACATAAAGCGCAAAATAAGGTAAAATAAATGTGTGTTTGTTATTTCTTTAAACTATATATTGGGAATGTTGGATTTTCCTAATGGTTTACGAAAAACAATTTTATATAAATGTTTTGAATAAAGTAAATTAGATGTATTCAGCATCCCCGATTCATATTAAAAAAATTTACAGATGGGGGTGGACGAGATAGACACAATTAAATTGGTACTTATCATTGTGGCGGCTGTGCTTTTCGTGTTTAATATAGCATCTTTCTTTGCAGGAATTGCATACAGAAAGAAGATTGCTGAAGCTGAAATTGGCTCTGCAGAAGAAAAAGCAAAGAGTATTTTAGAAGAAGCAAGAAAAAATGCTAAAGCAAAAGCGAGAGAAGTGATGCTTGAAGCAAAAGAAGAAAATCATAAGCTGAGAGCAGCTCTTGATCAGGAAATGAAAGATCGCCGTCGCGAGATATCAAATCAGGAAAACAGAATTAATCAAAAAGAAGAAAATCTGGAAAAAAAGAGTGAAGCTCTTGAGAAAAAGGAACAGACCTTAAATCAGAAGATTAAGGAAAATGATGAAAAGAGCATAGAGCTTGCAAAGATTAAAGAACAGCAAATGGCAGCACTTGAGAAAATCTCAGGAATGTCACAGGCTGAAGCAAAAGCTGCATTAATTCATGACATAGAAGAAGAAGCGCGTCATGAAGCGGCAATTATGGTTAAAGAAATTGAACAGGAAGCAAAAGACACAGCAGAAAAGAAAGCAAAGAACATAGTAGCGACATCCATTCAGAAGATAGCAGCAGATCACGTTTCAGAAAC
>JAZNWI010000096.1:0-2294 GCA_045593305.1 Clostridia bacterium
ACCTGCTACTGTTGAATTTGGAGCCTTTGACTTACCGATTTCAGGAACGATTGCAGCATCAAGCTGAAGTTCGCCGTCTAATTTAACATCAGGATACTGTTCCTTTGCAATCTTTGTTGCCTCTACTACCTTATCAACATCTGCATGCTTTGCACTACCCATTGAAGAGTGAGAAAGCATAGCAACCTTTGCTTCTTCTTCAACTAAAAGTTCAAATGATTCTGCAGAACATCCTGCGATAGCTGCAAGTCTTGTTGGGTCTGGATTCTGTTCAAGACCTGAGTCTGCGAAAATAAATGTACCATTTGCACCGTATTCACAATCAGGAACAACCATTACGAAGAATGCAGAAACCAGTGCTACACCCGGCTTAGTCTTTATAATCTGAAGACTTGGACGAAGTGTGTTTGCTGTTGAGTGACATGCACCTGAAACAACACCGTCAGCATCTCCTGCTTTAACCATCAGGCATGCATAGTACATATAATCTTCAAGTGCCTGCTTTTTAGCTTCTTCATATGTAAGACCCTTTGACTTTCTTAGTTCAACAAAAAGATTTATGTATTCTTCTGTTTTTTCATAAGTGTAAGGGTTGATAATAGTTGCCTTTGAAATGTCAAGACCTTCTGAATTTGCCTCAATTTCTTCAGGAGTACCGATGATTACGATATTCGCAATATCCTCCGCCAAAACTTTTGCTGCAGCTTCAATAGTTCTTCTGTCCATTGACTCCGGCAAAACAACTGTTTTTTTGTCTTGCTTTGCGCGTTCTTTAATTCTCTCTAAAAACTGACTCATTTAATTTATCTCCTTTAAAATTTTTTTCACCATATATTATACAACATGCGCCAAAATTTTACAAGGGTTTATGCGAAGTTTTTTAATTTTTTTACCATTTCTTCTTGAATAAAATGCCAAAGTGTTGTATAATTAGAATAGTATGATTACGGAGGTAATTTATTATGAAAATTTTAGTTACCGGCGGTGCCGGGTATATTGGTTCTCATACCTGTATTGAGCTTTTAAATGCGGGCTATGAAATTGTTGTTTTAGATAACCTTGACAATTCATGTGAAAAGTCACTTGAAGTTGTTAAAAAGATTACAGGAAAGGATTTTCCTTTCTATGAAGTAGACCTTTTGGATTACGAAGCAACAAACAAGGTTTTTGATGAACATAAATTTGATTCTGTTATTCACTTTGCAGGATTAAAAGCTGTTGGTGAGTCAACAAAAATTCCGATTCGTTACTACCACAACAACATTACAGGAACACTTAACCTTGTTGATATTATGCAGAAACACGATGTATATAATCTTGTTTTCTCATCATCTGCAACAGTTTACGGTATGCCAAAAACTGTACCTATTACGGAGGATTTCCCAACATCTACAACAAATCCTTACGGTTCAACAAAGCTTATGATTGAAAACATTTTGAAAGATGTTTATGCATCAAATAATAAGTGGTCAATTACACTTCTTCGTTACTTTAACCCAATTGGTGCACATAAAAGCGGTGAACTTGGTGAAGACCCCAAGGGTATTCCAAACAACCTTCTTCCTTATGTTGCTCAGGTTGCTGTTGGTAAGCTTGAGTATATTCATGTATTTGGTAACGACTATGATACTCACGATGGTACAGGAGTTCGTGACTACATCCATGTTGTTGACCTTGCTCTTGGTCACCTTCAGGCTATTAAGCACCGTACTAACATCTGCGGTGTTCACACATATAATCTTGGTACAGGAAACGGCTATTCTGTTCTTGATGTTATTCATGCATTTGAAAAAGCTTGCGGAAAAGAGCTTCCATACAAGATTGAAGAAAGACGCCCTGGCGATATTGGTGAATGCTATGCAGATCCCGCAAAAGCAAAGGCTGAACTTGACTGGACAGCTACTCGCGAAATCACAGAAATGTGTGAAGATGCTTGGAGATGGCAGTCACAGAACCCTAACGGTTTTGAAAAATAAATTACAAACTAAAAACGAGTGGAGTTACCACTCGTTTTTTTATGCGTTATTTTTTGTATAGTTCAAAAGTCCGCCGGCATAAATCATTTCTTTCTGACGATCAGAAAGTGAAACATTTGCCACAAAATCAAAGCCTTTTGTCTTGTTTGTAACAGTGATACTGTCCCCCGCCTTAAGCTGACCAGCAACATCTTTAATTACAATTTCATCACCCTGACTTATTCTGTCATAATCAGCCTCGTCTGAAAATGTTAGTGGCACTATACCTGCATTTATAAGGTTTGCCATGTGGATTCTTGCAAAGGACTTTGTTATAAC
>JAZNWI010000097.1:0-4517 GCA_045593305.1 Clostridia bacterium
ATTCCTCTTGATAATAACAGGTTTGCAAAGCGGTTTGCTTTTTTATTAAATTCGCTCCAGGTGATTTCCTCTTTATAATCGCCGTGAGGCTTTGCTTCAATAAGCGAATATTCGCGCCAGGTTGTGCGAGTTTGATTTTCAAGTTTTGGGTTGATTTCTACCAAAGCCACATCGTTAGGGTAGAAGTCTGAATTTTTCTTAAGAATTTCCGTAATAGGCATTTTAATGTCTCCTTTAGTTAGTTGCGCAGTAATATAAAAAATCCTCTGCATATAACAGAGGGCGAAAAAATCCGCGATACTGCCATTGGATTTTGCGAAAATTTTATATGTATCAAAAAAAATACTTTCATATAAGTATATATAAAAACACATTGAAAGTCAAGACGTTTTGTCGAAAAACTGATGAAATACATACTAAAAAAGCAAAAAAAATTTAATTTAAAATAAAAATATTCAAAAAACTTATTGACAAATAAACTTGGATATGTTATATTAAGAAAAAATTTGAAACGCTGGGATGCGGAATAGTAGGCAAAAGACTTTCGCCTTGAGAGAGATGTCGGTTGGTGCGAGACATTGGGAGAGATTTGTTGAACTCACCGCGGAGCGGCTGCCGTGAACTAATAGTAGGGGCAGACGGGAACTCCCGTAACAGAGTTGAGATGTGTTTGCATCTAAAGTGCATCCTTTATGGATGAAAAAGAGTGGTACCGCGGAAACAGTGTATTTAGCGTTTTCGTCTCTTTGAGCTGGCAAGGAGACGGGAGCGTTTTTTTGTCGGTAAAAATTCTATTATATTTTATTTTGAAAGGAGTTTTCAAAAATGAGAACAATCAATGTTACAGATGTTACGCTTAAAAAACTTTCAGAGGACCGCACAATCTCACTACTTTTCCGCGAAAAGTCAGCAATTGCAAACTGTGCAGATGCAATCGGTGCAGATGCAATTGAACTACCAATTATAAAAAATCTTCGTGAAGATACGATTATCTATAAGACTATTGCACAGAATGTTCAAAATACAGTTCTTGCAATTCCGGTTGGTTTTAACAAAGAAGATATCCCGACTGTTTGGGAGTGCATCAAGGATGCTAAAAAGCCACGCATTCAGGTTGAACTTCCCGTTTCAACAATACAGATGGAATATACATACCATGTAAAACAGGGAGTTATGCTTGAAAAAATCGCAGAGCTTGTAAAAGAAGCTAAAACATATTGTGAAGATGTAGAATTTTCCGCACTTGATGCAACAAGAGCGGACATTCAATTTCTTGTTGATGCCGTAAAAGAAGCAGAGGCGTGTGGCGCAAGTATTGTAACTATTTGTGATGATGCAGGTGTATCTACACCTGAACAAATTGCAGATTTAATTGCAAAGATTAAAGAGACAGTTAATGTTCCTGTATATGTTCAGGTTTCTGACCGTATAAATATGGGTGTTGCTTCGGCAATTGCGGCAATTTCAAAAGGTGCAGATGGCATTAAATGCGCAATGGCAGGTAAAGACATTCTATTAACCGGTGAAATCTCAGATGCAATGAGTGTTTGTGGTTCTAAAATTGATGCTGCTATTGAATTAAATACTACAAAAATTCATAGAAGCATTGATGATTTACTAAATAATATAAAGCATGAAAGCTATGCAAACGATGAAAATGTCAGCAAAAAGAAAAAGATATTACTTGATTCAGATTCTTCTATGGCACAAGTTGCTGAAGTAACCCAGGTATTAGGATATGAACTTTCAGATTCTGACATTGGAAATGTATATAAGGCACTTATGCAGGTATGCGAAAAGAGAGGTACAGTCAGTTCAAAAGAGTTTGAAGCATTAATCGCAAGTTCTGCTATGCAAGCTCCTTCAACTTATCACTTTGAAACATACACAACAACATGTAGTAATGTGTCAAACTCAATGTCACGAGTTACACTAAAATGCAATGATGAAATCATTTGCGGCGTAAGCGAAGGTGAAGGCCCGATTGATTCTGCATTCCGAGCAATTGAACAATGTATTGGTCATCACTATGAGCTTGACGACTTCCAGGTTCAATCTGTAACAGAAGGCAAGGAAGCATTAGGATCTGCTCTTGTAAGGCTTCGCAACAACGGAAAGCTTTATTCTGGAAACGGAACATCAACCGATATTGTTGCTGCAAGCATCAGAGCGTATATTAATGCTCTGAACAAGATTGTTTTTGAGGAGGCGTAATATTAATATGAAAATAGTATTTTCGACTAAGAATGTAAGTCGTGCAAATTTTCTTGACACTTGCCGTTATGCCTTTGAATACGGGTTCCATGGATTTGAAATTTATGATGCAATAAAAGAAAGAAATTCCCATTATGATAGCATATTAAGAAGAGACAGAGTTGCTGATGCAAAGAGAAAACTTGTTAACAGAAGTCTTGCAGTTTCAGCACTGCGTATGCCGGAAAGTATTGATAACGAAAATACAACTTTTGAAATAATTTTAAAATATGTAGATATGGCTGCCACATCAGGGATTTCTAATGTGATTGTACACATAGAAAATCAAGTGCAGTTTGATGTTTTGGATGCAAAAATGTCTTCTGCAATAAAAAAAGCGGAGAACCTGGATGTTAATATTCTGTTCGAAACTGTTGGTGCTTTAGCCAATACTGAAAATGTAATTGAAATAATCAATCACTTTTCCTCTGCAGCAATAGGCGCTTCATGGAATGTGAGAGGTACATATTTCGATGCTGGAGAAACATCTGAAACAACAATCAAGACTTTGGGTGCATACATCAAATATGTCCGTCTTGGAGATATGAAGGATGGTAAAACTGTTTTAATTGGTGAAGGAGAACTTGATGTTTCAAAGCTTATTGGTGCACTTTCTTCACTAAATTATGAAGGATATATATGCGCCGCATGGAATGAAGAAATCAATGATGCAGATATTGTTTTAACTCATTTTGCGAATTACATTTCAAAGCTTAACCGTGAAAAGAAAAACTTTGATAAGGCATATTACAACAGAGATAAGACAGGTACATTTGCATGGAAAAAGTATGATGTTATAGATGCAACATTTTCTGATGTTCTTGACACCATGGCGGAAAAATATCCAGACCAATATGCTTTTAAATATCCAACGCTTGATTATACAAGAACCTATGAGCAATTCAGACGCGACGTGGATGAATGTGCAGCAGCACTTATATCACTTGGAGTAAAAGCTGGAGACCATGTTGCAATTTGGGCAACAAATATTCCTCAATGGTTTATAACATTCTGGGCAACTACAAAGATTGGTGCAGTTTTAGTTACTGTCAACACTGAATATAAAATTCATGAAATTGAGTATCTTTTAAAACAATCTGACACACATACTCTTGTTATGATTGAGTCATATAAAAGTATCAATTACAAAGAAATTATTCAAAAGCTTTGTCCTGAACTTGAAAACTTAGAACCAGGAAAGCCACTTTATTCAAAGAGACTTCCTTTCCTTAGAAATGTTGTAACTGTAGGATTTACTACAAATGGTTGCATTACATGGGATGAAATGCTTTCCCGATCTTCTCTTGTTCCACGCGAAGAAGTCAGAAGACGAGCTTCTCTTGTTAAGTCTGATGATGTTTGCAACATGCAATACACATCGGGAACAACAGGATTCCCAAAAGGAGTTATGCTTACACACAGAAACATCGTTAATAACGGAAAAACAATAGGTGATAGAATGGATTTGTCAACAGCGGACCGTATGATGATTCAGGTGCCTATGTTCCATTGTTTTGGTATGGTTCTTTCTATGACTTCCACCATGACACACGGTGGCACTCTTTATCCAATACCATATTTTTCACCGAAATCATCGCTTGCCTGCGTTAATGATGAGAAGATTACATGCTTCAACGGTGTTCCGACAATGTTTATTGCAATGTTCAATCATCCTGATTTTGCAAAAACAGACTTTTCATATATGAGAACAGGTATAATGGCGGGTGCCAACTGTCCTGCGGACTTAATGCGTCGTGCTGCTGACGAAATGAATATGCGTGAAATCATATCTGTTTATGGTCAGACAGAAGCCTCACCTGGGTGCACAATGGGCGAAGTGAATGAAGATATTGACCATAGAGTTGAGACAGTCGGAAGTGCATTTCCTGGCATTGAATGTAAGATTATTGATCCGGAAACCGGCGAAGAATTACCTGATGGTGAAAGCGGAGAATTTGTAGCTCGTGGATTTAACATCATGAAAGGTTATTATAAAATGCCGGAAGCAACAGCACAGACAATTGATAGTGAGGGCTGGCTACATTCAGGCGATATAGCCTGCAGAACAACAGATGGATATTATAAGATTACCGGAAGATTAAAGGATATGATCATCCGTGGTGGTGAGAACCTATATCCAAGAGAAATCGAGGAATTTTATCTTACAAATCCAAAGGTTCGTGATGTTCAGGTGGTTGGAGTTCCTGATGAAAGATATGGCGAAGAATGTTGTGCTTGGGTAATTCTTCATAAAGGTGAAACAT
>JAZNWI010000098.1:0-7646 GCA_045593305.1 Clostridia bacterium
CAGAGATTTTTTGTTTAGACAAAATAACAAAAATTCCGCAGTACTTTGTGTATTACGGAATTTTTTTATGAGGTATAAACGGGAAATATAAATCCAAAACCAATTCATCCCTAAGTGAACACGACCTGATATGCACCCCAAAAGTTAGACACTTTTGGAGGTGCATATTTTTATGGCAAAGAAAGGACAAAAACAAAAAAGATATAGTGCAGAATTGAAAACAGGGGTTATAATGGATATGCGAGATAACCGATTAGGATATCGAGAAACAGCACGAAAGTACAATTTGGTGAGACAATCTGAAACAGCAGCTGCTTCAATGATACATCGGTGGGAACGCATATACTTAGAAGAAGGAGCCGAAGGTCTAATGAAAGAAAGACGAGGCAGAGCTTGTGCCGCCAGCGACACAAGGAAAGGCAGACCACCAAAATTAGATAAAAAGGTTGAGGAAGATTTAATTGCCGAAAACCAACGACTTCGAATGGAAATTGAATACTTAAAAAAACTCGATGCCTTAGTTCAGAAAAGGTTGCAAGAGGAAAGGAAAAAGCAGCAATAGTCAATGAATTAAGGCAAGAATATCCATTAAATGACTTGCTGCAACTGTCAGGCTTAGCTCGTAGCACATTCTATTATTATCTAAAAGGGTGTATTGATATGGGATTGTTTAAAGAAATTTATTGTTCGGATTGCGGTAAAAAAGTAGGACTTCTTACACGAACAAAGTTGAGAGATGGTAAGTATTTATGTTCTGACTGTACTTCCAATATATCTTCATATGTTATGGAAAGTGTATCAGAGAATTATGATTTTGAGGACTATAAGGATTTAAAAGAAGAATATATTCAATACTCTAACGAAAACTTGAAGCCTAAATTCAAAGAAACAGCCAGTTATGAAAAGATTCACATTGATGAAGATAACTTGATTTTTTACATCAGCCCCGGCTTTTTAGGAGAGCCACTATATCTTGAATTTGCAAATATTTTATCTTTTGATATGGACTATCAAGCTGAAACTGTTAAAGAAGGTATTATCGGGGACAAGGTTTTGAACTCGTACTTGTAGAGTTAGAGATGGCAATTCCGAATTTTACATATGCCAAGGTTTTGGCAAAAGATGTTAAAGCAAAAGCTAAAACAAATTTCCTTGGAACAAGAGTGACATATGAATATCCTAAGAAGATGGAAGAATTTCTTATTCGCTTCATGACAGCATGCAACGAAGCATTAGAGGATGTTCAAGAGGAATATACTCAGGATTACGTAAGCATGAACGAACTTGAAAAAGCAAAAGTTCTTTTTATGATTGATGACACGGATGATATTTCCCTTGAGCTCATAAAGGAACAACGCAACCGATTGATTAAAGTATTGTTTATGCTTTAATATTATAGCGTCGCTGAAAGGCGGCGCTTTTGCTTTTATAAAGATTAAAAAAGTTTAAATACCAGTTTTATATCCGCATTTATGAAAAATTTTTCTGAAATATGGGTATAAAACTCTATTTTTTTATTCTTTCAAATATTATCTGGACTTGTGATAAGTGTTGTGGTATGTGTTTGTGTTGCAAAAGGAGGTGCAACGCACATGACAACACTTGAAGATTTATACTATGGCAACATCAGTCCGCATGAAAGGTATATCAAGCGAGGAACGAGAGTGGATAAACTCGTCAAGCTGATATGCAAGAACGAGGAAGAACTGGGTGCCGGACTCACAGAGAAACAAAAGGAAACCTTCGAAAAGTTCAAGGACTGCACAAGCGAACTGGCGAGTATCAGCGAACGTGAAGCATTCAGTTCAGGATTTATCCTTGCCACTCGCATAATGGTAGAAGTCATGCAAGGCTTGGAGGAGGTCGAGGATATATGAAGAAAATCATAATCCTTCTTCTCTGCTGTGGGGCGCTCATCAGTATGGTAGGATGCGGTGGTAACACCGCGCCTCCGCCTACCGAAAGTTCACCAAAAACGATATCGGAAACGGTAATAACGGAATCGCCAGCCGAAACAACACCGTCTATAACGACGGTAGAACCGGCAGAGATAGAAAAAGAACCGCTCCCGACAGAGAGCAAGCATCAGGCAACCGAGCCGGCTTTGACCGCCACAGAGCCAATAATGACAACGGAAAAGCCAATGCAAACCACCAAATCGAGTGAGCCATCAGCGGTGGAAAATACTGAGCCAAAAGAAGAAACTCCGTCAAAAACCGAAGAACCGCAAGAAGAAATATATGTAGGCATACAATGGCCGGAGGTTGATCCTGCGGATATAGAAAGACTTGTAATTGAAAAGATAAATACCTATCGTATAGCACAGGGTGATTTGGCGGCTACAATGCTCCCTGGACTGACCGGGGTGGCGAGGTACAGAGCAAATGAGCTTACAACCAACTTCTCACACACAAGCAATCGGGATGTGTGCGGTGTCCTTAAATACGGCGAATTTGTGGATATGACACTCTATGGTCTTGCTGCAGAGGATGGTTACTATCAAGGTTACAACCGAGAGGCCATCGGCATGGGAGATTGCTTCGGGACAGCAGAAAGCATGTCTGATCGTATAGCAGACGGCTTCCACCATAGCAGAGGACACTGGTCGTATGTTGGCAGTTCTAAATATCCCTATATCGCCGTAGGTGTAACCAAAGCTAATGGTAAATGGTACGTCTGTGTACTAATGAGTGATAAAAATTACGGCGGTTGAAAAATAATTCTTGACATTCTATATAAGTTATGTTAGAATTCTAATAGAATTTATAGAAAGGTCGTGTTAGAATTCTATGGATTATGAAAAAATCATTGTCGAGTTATTAGGCAGAATTCAAGTTCTTGAAGAACAAGTTGCATTTTTGCTATCAGAAAAAGAGGAGGCAAACAAAGAAGAAAAAATGACTACTAAAGAAATAAGAGAATATATTGAATCATTAAAAGACAATGCCAAGCAATCTGGAAAAACCTCTCTTGTTTTGACCGCCAGAGATTTACACGGTGCTCTCAAGCTAAAAAGCAGGTATCCAATGGTTTGTAATGCCATGCGCCATTGCATGGAAGAAAATGATGTGATTTTGTTTCAGCCTCCTAAAGGAAACTCTTCTACTCTTGAAATTGAATACAAACTCTAATTAAGGTGAGCGCTATGAGAAAAAGAACATCTATCGGAAGAAGAACCGGACTGTTTATCGGTGGCGTTTTATTTGGGTTAATAAGAGGAATCTTTTTCAAGAATAAGTATTGAGGGTGGTGTGTAACATGACAGAAGCAGAAAGAAAATTCAATATTGCTATGAAAGACATATATCAAACAGCAAAAAGAGAATGCGGTTATAATGCCACGAGATTTATGCAAATGGTAGCAGAAAAAGGTGGTGTTATTGCTGCAAAGCAATTGATAAGTAAACCTGGAGGAACAGATGGTTTTGCAACTCTATGGGAATGTGGGAGATTAGATTTGTCTGTAGAGACTTGTGTTTTGAAAGATGAATATAAGGAATTATTTACAGATGAAGAAAGAAATATATGCAGAGAACGATTGTTGGAATTTGGGTATAAATTAACCTAAACCAACAATTAAGGCGATTTAAGGCGGGTGTTTACTCAGGCGAGGTAAACACTCGCCTTTCCTTTTCAAATGCGACACAGGGCAAAATGTTGCCGCGAAACGCCGTTTTTTATAGCTCTCAAAAAATTTTTTGAAAAAATTTTTCGTAGAATATTTATCACTTAAAAACACGAAAAAGAAATAAAAATACTGTATGGAAACAATGGTCGAAAAAATTGCAAACCCCTTGATTTTCGGGCGTTCTTGGGGTGTTGACAAGGTGATTTTCGGTTGCTATAATGAAGTCGCACCAAGGAAAATTGGTACTCACAATTGAATAAAAAAGGATGCTGAGTACAAAGCTATCGTGACCTTTACAGGAAAGCTGAAATGGGCAACGCCGCCAAGACCTCATTCATGTGAGCGAGCGATAAAGCGTATGTGCCGGACCGAAATAACAACATCTTTCGGTTTGCGATGACTCACGATTGGTATGATGATACTTCTGCACTGCAGCTCATAGGCATATAGAGATGTGGACGATAAGGGATGAAATTAAAGCCCTCTTTGTTACATATGATTCTCGTTCTCAAGGAATCAACTTATTCCGAGAGATAGATGTTACGAGAAGCTCTGCATCCTTCGTTTAACACAGCAATCCTAATTTAGCACCGACCTTATCAACAGCATTTTTTATTCCCCTATGCGAAACGAACAAAGAATTTTATGTAACTTTTATGCAATACCAAGGGGATACTATACCTAAAATCAAATACCAACAATTAGACCACTTACAAGGAACGTATCGTTCATTGTGAGTGGTCTTTGCTTTTGAAAGGAGAACGCAAATGATTAAAGTACCAAGCCTAAGAAAAGATTTCTTTATAGTGGCAAACAGCATCTTCGAATGGAAACTCAAGCCGCGAGATTTTGCAGTGTACTGTTGCTTACTACGGCATGCCGATATCGTGAACCATACTTGCTTTCCATCCAGACGATTGATTTCGGAAGAATGTCAGATCGACAAAAAGACGGTAGACGTGGCGATCAATAGTTTAAGCGACGTCGGATTAATTCGAAAGATTACACGAACACGTTTTGATGGTAGTAAAACCTCAAACCTCTATCATGTAGTCGATCTGACAAAAATCAATAGCGAATAAATATCGGTTGGGTAGGTTGGAAACTTCTTATCAATAACAAGACCCATAGAACAAAACCCAGTAATCTTACAACAGAATAAAAAATATATAGGCATCTAATATAGAATGCAATAAAATGGTGGAAATGCAATCTTTGTCCCACTTCTTTCTTTTCTGCCGTAGTAGTAGCACATTGGATGAAAAAAAGCAGGAGAAAGGAAAGGTGACCCTTTTGGCCACCTTTCCGTTTCACATCGGACGGCAATGCCGACCGTTAGGGGCTTTGCGGGCTTTTCGATGGTCAAAAAACTGGTAGCACCCCTATTTGCGAAATGTGCGACTTGGTGTGACACCTTTGGAAATTATTCCACCACCTATTTAATACTCAAAATATCGAAAAAATGAAAGGAGAATCTTCATGAGTTACAGATATTACTTCAAAATGTTTAAGAACGAACCCGATGTGTTGACCGTGCCGGATGTGGTAAGGCTGTTGCAATTCGGTAAGAATACTGTTTATGGTCTTATCAAAGAAGGTCGTATCGGCAGCATCAAGCAGGGCAAGAAAATCATCGTGCCGAAGGTATGCTTGGTTGAGTTTCTGACCGATGCAGGAAACTATAATGTTCGCAGTAAACCCAATGATAAATCATTGGGTGCAGCCAATGGCTGTAAAAATTATCAAAATAATTTTAACTGCTCCATTGAAATGAACGATTGTGATTTTCTTTGAAAATCACCTTTGGAAACTTCGTTTCCAGATGAAATGACAAGCATTTCATCTAAACGTTATTTGCAGACACCGTCCCCGACAGTCCCGAATAATCTCTGGACTTGTGACGGATGTTGTGATAGTGTTGGCGTTGCCCGAAAAACCGAAGGACAACTTCAAAAGAAAGGAGCGTGAGTAAATGAAACGAATCACAGGTAGACTTACCGAGAAAAACAAAAAGTGGTATGCGGTCATCAATCTATATGACACCGAAGGCAAGCGCAAAGAAAAGTGGATGGGTCTGAACCTTGATACGACAAGAGGAAACAAGCGTGAGGCGGAATATCGCCTCCGCCAAATTCTCGAACAGTACAACGCCGACGACCTACACAAGCGTGAGAATATGTCCCACGCCGACAAAGAGCGCAGCCGAGTGGCGCACATGCAGGTGGCGGATTACCTTCCTCAGTGGTTGGAGTCGCACAAGGTGAACGTATCGGAAACCACCTACGAAGGTTACAAGCTGATGATACAGTCGCGTATGGTTCCGTTCTTCCGTGAGTGCGGTGACCTTAAGGTGAAGGACATTACTGGTGATGAAATCAACGATTACTATATCCGTATCCGAGGTGACGGCCTCAAAGGCACCTCTGCTCAACGCCATCACGGGCTGTTGCATCTTGCTTTCAAGTCGGCGGTCAAGCGAAGAATCATACCGAGCAATCCCGTTGAGCAAGCCGACAGACCGAAGGCGCAACAGTACATCGGCAAATATTATAACGCCGGTGAACTGAAAGAGTTGCTTGACAAGACGGTGAATGACCCAATACACATTGTAATCTTCCTTGCCGCTTACTACGGACTCCGCCGTAGCGAAGTGCTTGGACTGAAATGGTCAGCGGTGGACTTTGAAAACAAGACGGTCAGCATCAGTCACAAGGTGGTACAGAACGACAAAGGCGTGGTCGGAATGGACGTTATGAAAACAAAATCGTCCTACCGCACATTGCCTTTGATACCGCAAGTGGAAGAAGTTCTCTTTGCCGAAAAGGAAAAGCAAGAAGAAATGATGCGAGTAATGCGCCGAGGTTACTGCAAAAAATACACCGACTACATCTGTGTAGATGTAATCGGTGAACTGATAAAACCAAACTACGTGACCGACCATTTCAAAGTGGTGTTGAAAGAAAATGGATTAAAACCCGTCCGCTTTCACGACCTGCGACACAGTTGCGCATCGCTTCTTCTCGCAAACGGAGTGCCGATGAAAATGATTCAGGACTGGTTAGGCCACTCTGATATGGGAACAACGGCAAATATTTACAGCCATATCGATAGCGAGAGCAAGAAAGCAAGTGCGATGGTAATAGGAATTGCCTTGGGATAAAAGAGAAAACTCCTTGAAGGATAAAACCTTCAAGGAGTCCTTGGCGGCATAAGGAGATACGGTGCGCTCTCGGTTTGTGCCGACCGCTCCGAGCGGTAAACGGCAAAACCTTCGTGCTCCCGACTTCACAGTTTCAAAATGCTATCGCGCATTTTGAACTGCTTCGACGAACTACGTTCGATCTCCCACCACCACAAAAAATTAAGGAACCACACCAAAGGTATGATTCCTTAATTTTGGCGGAGACGGCGAGATTCGAACTCGCGGGGGATTGCTCCCTAACTGATTTCGAGTCTTTTAGCCTTTGGACACTTGCTGATTTTTACAGGATTTTTCAGGTAGCTTTGTATTCGCTGAAACCCGCATAAAATAAGGCTTTTTGGGGTGTCACTCCATCAAAGCCCCGTTTTCCCTAAGTGCGTTCGAATCGAATAAAAAATCGCATTTAGGAGAGAACTGAGGGCGTTTTGGAGAGAACTCAGGAGAGAACAACCACAAATCAAAACATATTGGCAATACACACAGGACGAACTTCAAACCGACAAATAAAGTTTGAAAGGCGTATTGCTATGAAATATCACAAACCGATCAACTGGAACGAAGTTCCCGACGTTATTACCAAAGAGCAATTCTATAGAATCTGTCATATCAGCAAATCCACAGCGCTGTATCTGTTGAAAAGTGGAGCTGTACCGTGTGAGTATTCGGGCAAGAAAACCCGATGCTATAAAATCAAGAAAGATGATGTAAAAAAGTATTTGGAGAGCAAAGGTAAGTTCCCCGAATACTATGCCACACCAAGGGGCTGGCATAGAGGTTATCGGAAGATAACGCTTCCGACGAATATGACCGATGCCAC
>JAZNWI010000099.1:0-3656 GCA_045593305.1 Clostridia bacterium
GAATGTCTATGATGGTTCAGCTACAGCACACTATTTAAAGAGAGATACAAGCCCACAGTATAGTGCATATGCAGACGGTCACGCGCTTGCAGCGGGTAATGCAACAGCAGAAACTCCAATCAATATTCTTACATTAAAAGCGGCAAAGGATCGCCGTGCAAATATCGCAAGCATTAAGATTACAAGAAAAGCACTTGTTCCAAGTGTTACTTGTGTAATCAATGCAACAACTGAAAATGCAGAACGAGGAAGCGTTTCAATTACAGGCGTAAGCCAGGATGAAGAAACACTTGGTCAGGTTCAAAGCGGTAGTGAAGTTACACTTACTGCAACACGTAACCCTGGATACTTGTTTAAGGGTTGGTACAAGGGAGACTCTGACATACCAGTTTCTACCGACAGTGTATATACATTCACAGTAGAAGAGTCAGCAAGTTATACAGCAAGATTTGTTGAATCTTATATAGCAAACAAGGTTATGTTTGAACTTGATGCCAATGATATTGTTGCAGGTAAAGTACCAGTTGGAGTTACATTCAATAGCGAAATTCTTGACGAGACTGCAACAGCAGCTGACGCTTTGGTGAGTGATGTTGTGGCAGCGGATACAGCATTCCTTACAATCGACCTTGCAAATGTTGGTATAAACACAGGTGATATTGGTGGAGACATCTACACAATTGAGATTGTTACAAATGTAAATGATTCAGATGATACAACAAAGAATGGTACAACAATGTTCCTAAAGGGACTTGCAGATACATTGGTATTCAGAGCAAGAGAAGACAGCGATATCTGTGCAATGCCAAACACCTGGACCGGTCTTCACTGGCAGCCAAATACAGGTGCAACCGCAACTTACATTATGAAGAATCTTAATGTAATAGACGGTTCAGCTACGGCACACTATGCAAAGAGAGATTCAAATCCGCAGTATGAAAGCTATGCAAACGGACAAGCGCTTGCAGCAGGTAACGCAAGTGAAGAAACACCAATCAATATTCTTACAGTAAAAGCGGCAAAGGATCGCCGTGCAAACATCAAGAGCCTTAAGATTACCCGTCAGGTTGAATTACCGCTTGAGCGTGTTAATGTTGAAGTAACAACAGAAAACGATGCTTACGGTATTGTAACTGATATCGGCGATACTGCAATTAAGTATTCAGAAGTCACACTTACAGCAGAAGCAAAAGAGGGCTACATCTTTGCAGGATGGTATGACGGAAATGCACTTGTAAGCGAAGAAGAAACCTGGACATTCCAGGTGCTGGAAAACTTCTCATATACAGCAAGATTCAGAAAAGTTATTGAAGAATGGGTAGAAGTATACGGAATGAATATTGCGGATATACTGGCAGGAGCAACTGCAAATGGAGTAGCAATCAGCAATCTTGATACCACAAATTCAAGTCCATCAAACGGACTTTTGAGTAATATAGTTGATGCATCAACAGACTTTATGACAATCACATTTGCAAATCTTCAGGTACCTGAAGTTGCAGAAAATGATATATTGACAGATATTTTCCGTGTTGATATGAAACTTAACCTTGTTGATGAGGATGATACTACAAAGAATGGTGCTTTGGTTTACTATAATGAAGTAAAGTCCGGAAATATGCTTTTAAGAGCAAGAGAAACAAGAGATGGTACAGTATATAAAGATGGCTCTGCTACTATTTACGGAACACTTGGTCAGCAGAAGATTCCGGTACTTGCATACAACTTCAAGATGGATACCGATACAAGTATTTTCAATCAGTATGTAAAGCACGGAGTAGGAGACTACTACATATTTAGTGATACATTAACACGAGGTGATAATATCACACTTCCGGCTAGTCCTGAAAGCATTATCATCAGAAACGCTGACTATAATTCAGGCGGAGTTAATGAAGATTACAGAGTTAACATTAAGAGTTTAAGTGTAAAGAGACTTGTTAAGGTTGTTGACACAGGAAATGCCGTTCCGATGTTCTCAAAGGACAGAGTATCTGTAATCGCTAATAATGGTGAAGTATGGAGCGGCTATGGCGCATTCACAACTAATGTTGAGAAGATCATAATTGACTTTGGCAGCGAAATAGCAACTTCACAGATTACAAACGACACAGTATTTATCACTTGCAATGATGAGAAGATTGATAGTACTGTTACCGCAACAACAGGAGTTGACGGAATTACACTTGCAACAATTACCGGAGTAACTTTTGAAGACGGCAAAACCTACAAGATTATTGCTGACGGCATCAAGAATACTCGAGGTGCATCACTTCAGAAGGTTAACGAGTATGTTGCAATTTCCACAGAATCAGGTTATGAGTCAATATTTGTTAAGAACGCACAAATTGGCGGAAATTCTATTACAGAAGTAGCGAATATTACAGCAAATACAGATATTACAATAAATGTTGAATATACAAATGTTTCAACAGAGAAAGATGTTTATGTGATTTATGTAGCTTACAGTGGCGACACAATGGCAGACATCAAGATGGCGAAACTTGAAAATGTGTCAGGTAGCGGAAATGGCAATGTTACAATTACAACCGGTGATGTAACAGATGTTGAAGCGATTGACTTTATTATCTGGGAAGGCTGGTCAACAATGAGAATCCTTGATTCATTTGGATTCTGATAGAAAACATATAAACAATTTATCCTTTTAGTACGCAGATGAGTGATTCCGCGTACTAAAAGGGTGACACAGGGAGGATCCTTAAATGAAGCTAAATAAATTTATAAGCGGGTTTTTGGCTTTTACATTGACAGCATCGCTGGTAAATGCAGTGCCAAAATCAGCATTAGCCTCAACAGAAACCGCTACTCAGACAGTATTTGAACTGAATGTAGAAGACCTTGTAGCAGGAACAGTACCTCGAGGTATTACACTAAACAATGGAATTTTAGATGAAACAAAGTCATCAACTGCAAACGGTCTTATAAGTGATGTAACAACTGATTCAACAGAATTTATGACAATTACATTTGCAGACCTTGTAGCAGGAAAGGTAGGCGAATTCCTGCCGACATACGATGTAAGTATGGAATTTGCTTTTGTTGATGAAGATAGCACAACAAAGAACGGTGCATGGATGTTTTTTGATGAAGTAAGCGACCCGTCAAATATGCTTCTAAGAATAAGAGAAACAAGAGACGGTACTATATACAATAACGGATCAAGTACAATTAACAACCAAACACTAGAAAAACAAAATATTCCTACAGTATATTATAAATTCAAAATAAATACTGATACAGGCTTATTTAATCAGCACTTTATGAAGAGCGAAACCGAGTATATCTTTTCTAATGTTTTGAGCCGAGGAAATGATATTAACCTTAATCAATCAGTAGAAAAGATTATTCTGAAAACTCCTAAGTACACCAGTGAAAGCTACAGAATAGTTCTTAAAAACTTAAAAATCACAGGTGAAGCACTGGTTCCGACAGAGACATACACAATTGGTGCAGAGTCTGAAGACGAAACCATGGGTAGCGTAACCATCAGTGCTACAAGTGTTGAAGAAGGCGAAAGTGTAACACTTACGGCGTTACCGGAAGAAAACTATGTATTCATTGGTTGGTATAATGGGGATGACCTTGTATCAACTGATGCGGAATGGACATTTGTTCCAACAGAATCAAAAGAGTAC
>JAZNWI010000100.1:0-10248 GCA_045593305.1 Clostridia bacterium
ACATTCAAAACGCTTTTCCGATAAGAAATTTATACGAAGATACATCCATATTGCTGACGGAGTTATAGATTGGTTCTTAAATCGACTTGACGGATATATGGTATCAAGAAGCAATTTATGGGATTTTATTGATTGGTCAGACGGATACGATTTTGGACAAATTCCTACAAGAGAGCCGATAGCTGTCTATAGCATGATGCTTGCTTATGTATTAGAAAAAGCGAGTAAACTACATAAAATGATTGGTAATGCTGTACCGGAGCATGAAGTATTATCAAATAAAATTAAAGAGGATGTTAAAGCAAGATGTTTTGACAAGGAAAAAGGTATTTATGGAGATTCTCCGAGTAAAACACATTTTGCACAGCATGCGCAAGTTTGGGCTGTGTTGTGCGGACTTGAAACAGGAGAAAGTGCAAGAGAAGTTTTGAGAAAGTCAATGAATCTTACTTGCAAAGCAACGTCGGCATATATGTTCTTCTTGTTTCGAGCATTTGAAAAAGCAAACATGTATGAGCTGGCAGATGAATATATAAATTCGCTCAGGAGCTTGATTGACCTTGGCTGTACAACAACACCGGAATGGATTGGAGAAGATGTACGAAGCGAGTGTCATGCTTGGAGTGCAGTTGCTATTTATGAGTTTACTGCAAAAGTTCTTGGAGTAACTTACGAAAATAACACGATTTACATTAAGCCATACATAGAGGGTAGAACATTTGCCAAAGGCGAGGTGGCGACACCTTGCGGAATGGTTTACGTTGAATGGGAAATCAAAGATAATACATTTACGATTAATTTAAGATTACCTAAAAACAAAAAGGCGAACCTGACAATGCCGGACGGTACAGAAATGGTAGTAGATAGTGGAGAATACAGGAGAAACCTTTAAAAGTATGAAGAAAAGGAGATAGTATTATGGCAGATATAAAAAAGATACTCAGAGATATGACTATTCGTGAAAAAATAGGTCAGCTTTCTCAATATAACGCAAACTGGTTTATCGAAACGGATGCCAATGTAACCGGAGATATGCAGAACATTGGAATTAGCGATGAAGACCTTAAGCTTGTGGGTCACGTGCTTAATTTCAAAAGCCCGGTTGAAGTACGTAGAATTCAGGGCGAACATCTTAAAAATGACAGAAACAAAATCCCGATGCTCTTTATGATGGATGTAATTCACGGGTTTCGTACAATATACCCGATTCCGCTTGCTTTGGGCTGTTCGTTTAATACCGAAATGGTGGCTGAATGTTCTAAAATGGCGGCTAAAGAAGCAGTTGCCGGAGGCGTTCAGGTCACATATACACCGATGGTTGACTATGTCCGTGATGCAAGATGGGGTAGAGTTATGGAAAGTTGCGGTGAAGATGCCTACTTAAACGGAATAATGGGTGCTACTCAAGTAAAGGCTTTCCAAGGTGACGACCTTAAAAATAAAGAAAACATTGCAGCTTGTGTTAAGCACTTTGCAGCGTACGGCGGAGCTGAAGCAGGAAGAGATTACAATACAGTTGAGTTGTCAGAGCACGCATTAAGGGAACACTATCTTCCGGCATACAAGGCTTGTATTGACGCAGGCGTGGAAATGCTTATGGCATCATATAATACACTAAACGGCGTTCCTGCAACGGCAAATTCCTGGCTTATGCAGAAAATTCTGAAAGATGAATGGGGATTTGACGGCGTTGTTATAAGTGACTATTTAGCTGTAAAAGAAATTACTGATCACGGTGTTGCGAAAGATCAAAAAGAAGCCGCCAAATTGGCATTCTTAAATAATTGCGATATTGAAATGACCTCAGCTACATACTTTAATCATATGGAAGAATTGATAGAAGAAGGCACAGTTTCAATGGAGCGGCTTGACAGTGCGGTTCTTCGTATTCTTGAGCTAAAGGACAAGCTTGGTTTGTTCGAAGATCCATATAGAGGAGCATCGGAAACAGATGAAAGTGATGTATTCCTGACAGAAGAAAACAGAGATATTGTAAGACGTTCAGCAGAAGAATGTGCAGTACTTTTGAAAAATGATAATATACTTCCATTTTTAAAAGATGTGAAGAAAGTGGCACTAATTGGCCCTTTTGCAGATAATCATAATATTATTGGTTTCTGGTCCTGTAACGGCAGAAATGAAGAAAGTGTAACAGTTTATGAGGGCGTAAAAAATCTTCTGCCAAACACAGAAATAACCGTTGTTAAGGGTTGTAGCGATGAATGGAACGATTACGATACAAATGAGTTTGACAAAGCTGTAAGCGCTGCAAAAGATGCAGATGTAATAATACTTTGTCTTGGCGAACCACAGGATTACAGCGGTGAAGGTAATTCAAGGGTTGATATATCCTTGCATAAAATCCAGCTTGAGCTTGCAAAGGCAGTGGCGAATGTGAATAAAAATACAGTAGCAGTAACATTCAGCGGAAGACCAATTGTGTTAACAGAGCTTGAAAAGGTAGTACCTAGCATACTTCATATGTGGTTCCCTGGAACAGAGGGTGGTAGTGCAGTTGCAAATCTATTATTTGGAGATGCAAACCCGAGCGGAAAGCTTTCTATGTCTTTCCCTGAACATACCGGACAATGCCCGATTTACTATAACCACACAAATATTATCAAGTGTGGTGAGCAGGGCGCTCATAAACCATACTGTGCAAGCTATATTGAGTGTAGCAATCTGCCACTTTATTCGTTTGGACATGGTTTATCATACTCAAATTTTGTTTATGAAGATTTAACCCTTTCAAAGACAGAAATGACAAAGGATGAAGAAATTGAGGTAAGTATTACAATCCATAATAATAGCGATGTGGCCGGAAAAGAAACTGTAATGCTATACATGCAGGATGTGGTGGCATCAAATGCAAGACCTGTTCAGCAACTTATTGCATTTGAAAAGGTAAACCTTGACGCAAACGAGAGAAGGACAATTAGGTTTACCATTACAGAGCCAATGTTAAGATTCTGGAACAATGAAAATGAGTTTGTGTCAGAACCTGGTGAATTTAAAATTTCAACCGGTTATGCAGACCATTTGATATTAACCAAAAGCTTTCAGTTATGTGAATAAACAAAATGTAAGGTGGTGAATTTTATGAAAATCGGAATAAGTATAAATCCAAACGATAAGCTTGGATACGGCAGATTTGAAAATATGCTTTACAAAAAAATAAAGGAACATGGGTTTGATTGTATCGACTATAATATGGCAGATACAAATTCATGGATTTACACATCTTCATTGGAAGAGTTAAAACCGCTATTGTCAAAGCAAAAAGAGCTTGCTGGTGAGGCCGGCGTTGAAATACATCAGGTTCATGGCCCGTGGCGATGGCCGGTACAGGATTTTAGCGAGGAAGACCGAAGCGAAAGAATGGAAAAGATGAAGAGGTCAATTTTGGTGGCTGCTTTGCTTGGTTGCAAAAATTGGGTTATTCATCCGATTATGCCATATGGATTATCCGATATTAACACAGAAGATGCACAAAAGACCTGGGATATAAATCTTGTATTTATGAAAGAGCTTTTAAAAACGGCAAAAGAGTATGATGTCACGATTTGTCTTGAAAATATGCCATTTGGCGAGTTTTCTATGGCAACACCTGAAGCTATATTACGATTTGTAAATACAATTGATGATGAGCACTTTAAAATTTGCCTTGATACAGGACATGTTGCGGTATTTGAAAATCTTTCGTTAGGCGATACGGTAAAACTGTTAGGTGACAAAATTCAGGTGCTCCATGTGCACGATAACAGATGCAATATAGATTTGCACATGATGCCATATTTTGGTGTTATTGATTGGAATGAATTTGCACTGGCTTTAAAAGAAATAGACTTTAAAGGAGTATTTTCTTTGGAGACGGAGCCGTCACACAAACTACCGACTTCAATTTTTAAAGATATGTGTATTACGCTTGCAAAAATTGCAAAAGAGATAATAAAAGATATTTGATTTTTAAGAAACTTAAGAAATACGTAGCATGTTGTATTTATAAGAATGATTTGAGGGATAGGAAATGAAATGTAAAAAAATAATACTTGATGAAAGTTCATGGATTGATGCATATATTGCAGACAAGATAGAGCATTTTACAAGAAAGGCAATTTTAATAATTCCGGGTGGAGGTTATGGATTCGTTTGTTCAGAACGTGAAGGTGAACCAATAGCACAGGCATTTTTGCCTTATGGATTTAATGCTTTTGTACTACATTATTCTGTGGCAAGAGAAAAAACATTTCCATCACAACTTATTCAGGCATCAAAAGCAATTAAACATATTAAAGACAATGCCGGAGAATATGGAATTGATAAAGAAGAAGTATATGCGGTAGGTTTTTCTGCAGGGGGACATCTTTGTGCCTCTTTGGGTACAATGTGGCATAAAAAAGAGATTTATGATGAAGTAGATATGCCGTATGGATACAATAAACCAAAAGGCGTTATGCTTATATATCCTGTTATATCAGGAGTGAGCGAATATTCGCACAAGGGAAGCTTCCAAAATCTTTTGGGAACAGATAATCCAACGAAAGAACAACTGAAAGAAGCAAGTATTGAATTAAATGTAAGTACCGACTCAAGTCCTGCATACATTGTACATACGGCGAATGATGGCTGCGTTCCGGTGGAGAATTCATTGCTTCTGGCAGCTGCATACTGTAAGAACGAACTGCCATTTGAAATGCACATACTTCCCAAAGGAAATCATGGATTTGCGCTGGGAAATAAAATCACTTGGACTGGCGATGATGCTAATGCCGTTGCCGGATTGGATTGGGTAAAGGATGCGGTTTGTTGGACAGAAAAAGTTGATTAAGTTAGGGGGAAAGAAAATGAAAATCAAGACACCGCCAATGGGATGGAACACATGGAACACCTTTGGCAACAAAATCAATGAACAACTAATTATGGAAGTTGCAGACACCATTGTGGAAAAAGGCTATAAGGATGCAGGATATGAATATATCATTATTGATGACTGTTGGCATCTTCCTGAAAGACAAAACGGAAAACAAGTAGTAAATTCCGAACTTTTCCCGCATGGTATGAAGTATCTTGCGGACTATATTCATTCAAAAGGATTGAAGTTTGGTATGTATTCTTGTGCCGGAGTTATGACGTGTGAGAATTTACCGGGTAGCTACGGTTATGAATATGCTGATGCAAAACAGTTTGCAGAGTGGGAAATAGATTATTTAAAGTATGACTTTTGCCATTTTCCGAAAATGGCGGATGCAAAGATGGCATATACAACAATGGCTATGGCACTTCGTAATTGTGGAAGAGATATATTATTTGCAGCTTGTAATTGGGGATGGCACGATCCGCATTTATGGATGCGTTCACGAGGAGTAAATACATATCGGTCAACGGAGGATATAAGTGACAACAAGGTTTCTTTTTGTTCTATTGCAGAAAGTCAGCTTGAAAAAATTTCACTGTCCGGCAATGGTTTTTTCAACGATATGGATATGCTGATAGTCGGTATGCACGGAAAGGGAAATGTTGCCCTCGGTGGTTGTACAGACGAAGAATATGGTTTGCATTTTGCATTATGGTCATTTATGGGATCACCATTAATAATTGGCGGAGATATACGAAACTTAGATAAAACGAGCGAAGAAATTTTGCTTAATAAAAATCTTATTGCATTAAATCAAGATAGCGATGCTCTTCCGCCGTATCTGTTAGGACACGATGGTGTTGACGGAAAGCTTATAACTATGGGCAGAATGCTATCAAACGGTAGATTTGCAATAGGCATATTTAATCTTGGTGATAACGGATGGAAGAAGGGTTCGGTTCTTTTTTCAGACATTGGAATTCCTGTAAGTAGTGGCATTAGGGTAAAGCTAACCGATGCCGTATCCGGCAAAGAAATGGGAATATATGAGGACTGTTATCAGGAAAATTTGGAACCGATGCAGTTTAGAATTTTAATTGGTGAGATAGTAAGATGACAGAATATTGCAAGAAGTGCGGAAGAAAGCTGACCACAGATGAAATAGGACTTCATAAGAAGCTCTGTGGAAAAATGAGCGAACAATTCTGTTGTATAACCTGCCTTTCTGAACATTTTCAAGTTAGTGAGGAATTACTTAGAGAAAAGATAGAGCAGTTTCGTGCAATGGGTTGTAGTTTATTTATAAATAAACTTTAGGAGAAACAAAAAAATTAAAGGAAAAAGTTTTTAAGCTTAGTTGTTGCAGTAAGACAACAGTGCCGGCGATTATAACTTCAATAATCATACAGAACGCAAAGTTTAACCTTGCGTTCTGTTACTTTTTTTGTGTTGGAAAAGTTTAAGAAAAGTTTGACTTTTATTTGTTTAGGGTGTGTTATATTTTGATATAGTGTTAAAAAACAATTTGCAGTTAATGTTTATAAAACTTGACATTTTGCATATAATAGTTTATAATAATAAATGTTAAAATGATTTTCGGGGTGAAATTATGAGTAAAAAATCGGTTGTCTTAATGCCTGATACTCAAAAAATATTAGATACTATGGGTGAACAAATAAAACTTGCAAGGCTTAGACGAAAACTCTCTGCTGAGCTTGTTGCAGAAAGAGCCGGAATAAGCCGTGCTACATTATGGTCAGTTGAAAAAGGTTCATCTTCTGTAGCAATGGGCATTTATGCTGCAGTTCTTCATGCTCTTAACGGAATGGACGAGGATTTACTCCTTATTGCAAAAGATGATGAGCTTGGCAGAAAGCTTCAGGATATGGATTTAAAGGTCCGCAGACGCGCTCCTAGAAATTGAGGTGTGATATATGGAAAAGATAGTATATGTTTATTTTGATTGGGACAATTCTCCTGCGCTTTTAGGAAGGCTTTTTGTTGATGTAAACCGTGGAAAGGAAGCATTCTCTTTTGAATACGATAAAAACTGGCTTCAAATGTGTGAAATAGGCGATTTTCCAAATGTAAGTCTTGATCCTGATTTGCCACTTTTCTCAGGAAGACAATATCTGCAATCTGGTAAAAAGATTTTTGGTGTTTTGTCAGACTCGTGCCCTGACCGTTGGGGACGACTTCTAATGCAACGCAGAGAAGCAATTGTAGCGAAGCAAGAAGAACGAAAACCTAAATCACTTACTGATAGCGACTTTTTACTTGGTGTATATGATGAAACCCGTATGGGTGCACTTAGATTCTCTCTTGATGAAAATGGTACCTTTTTATCTTCAGATAAAGAATTAGCTGCACCCCCTTGGACAACACTGCGCACACTGGAATCTGCATCTTTAGCGTTTGAATCAAGCAGTAATAAAGACGAAGAAAAATGGCTTAGGCAGTTACTTGCTCCAGGCTCCTCTTTAGGCGGAGCAAGACCAAAAGTATCCGTGCTTGCTCCTGACGATTCTTTGTGGATTGCAAAATTCCCATCTAAACATGATGAATGGAACACAGGCGCTTGGGAAATGGTGACACATGATTTGGCTATTAAGTGCGATTTAAATGTTCCGGATGCCAAGCTTGAAAACTTCTCTTCTCAAGGAAGCACTTTTCTCGTAAAAAGATTTGACCGTGATGGTAATAAAAGAATACACTTTTCCTCTGCTATGACTCTTCTTGGGAAAACAGACGGTGAAGGTTCCGAGGGAACTAGTTATCTTGACATTGCATCATTCATAAAATCACACGGTGCATCACCAAAACGGGACTTAAATGAATTGTGGAAAAGAATAGTCTTTAATATGGCAGTATCAAATACTGATGACCATTTAAGAAACCACGGCTTTATTCTTAACAAAAATGGATGGGTATTATCTCCTCTTTATGATGTAAATCCAAATATTTACGGTGAAAATTTATCATTATGTGTAAGCGAGAATGATAGTGCTATCAGTTTTGAATTAGCATTAAGTGTCGCTGAATATTTTGATATTTCCAACGCTGAGGCAATTTCATATGTAGATAAGGTAAAATCTACAGTAGAGACACAGTGGAGAGAAATTGCGTCTAAATATAAATTAGGCAGAAGTGCAATTTCATTTATGAACCCGGCATTCGATATGAAATACATGTAATAGAAATCTTGATTTCGTGCAAACGAATATCTTTTTGCCTTTTCTTTGTTTAAGGCGTATCAAATTTTAATGTTATAACTTATGGAGGATTTTATGAAAGAATCTATAGAAATAAATGCTGCGATATTTCCCAAAATCATGACAATGGTTTTAGGCAAACCAATAGATAAATCTAAAAATGAGGACATAGCACTAAAGGACTTAACAATAAGTGAGCCAGATTTAATTATTGATCTGCCCCGAAGTGCACATCTTGTATATTTACAAAAAATTGCCGCTGAGCATAATGACTTAGAATTACGTTTGTTAAAACAATATGCTTATGGACAAACATTTACTGATGAAGATTATTCAAACCTGTTAGATCTTATACTAAAACCTATTAATCGTTCTTGGACCCAGACTATTTCTACAAATGACGTATTGAGTCCATTTGGCTTATGCATAGTGAAGGACGAAGATAATAATCGTAAATTAGAATTAATTGAAGATGCTATTCCTACTATTCAAGTTGAAGCTTGGGAATGTATTATTATTGATATGTTGAAAAAATCAGCTTTTGAGGTTGTAAGCTGCTTTGACTTCAACAAACATTTCACTCGAGAGCAAAGACTTGACTCTGAGGATGAAAAACTTAGATTTTCCTTAAATGCTTGGAAATTCAGTGCCGATGTTGCTGAACAGAAGTTGAGCAATGCATTGCGTTCGGCATTTATGTTTACTTTAGTAAGTTATAAGTATGGCGATTTAAAAGAGCAATACAATTCTTTTCAGGATTATTTCGAATTAGAATTTTATAAAAGAGTATCTTTAGTTTATGGTATATGGTCTGCAAGACAGAGCGAAGACGATATCGAATACATCCCTCTTTATGAAAGTTTTTACAATCTCGATGGGTTTCAAAAAGACGACCTGACAAGAATTATGTGTGCCATTTTAGATAATAAGGATATTGCTATTGATGAAAGGCAAATATTAAGAAACAGATTAATCGAAGGTATTGGAGAATTTCATTCAAACAAACCACAAAACGATGCATTAGAAGAAACACTTTTAAAACCATCCATTGGATATGTACTTTTACGAGAAAAAGCAAAAGAAACTTTAGAATCAGCAAAATTACTATATGACAACGGTCAATATAACGACTGTGCCAACAGATGTTATTATGCTATGATGAATGCTTTAAAATCTTTATTAGAACACCAAGGAAAGCTTCCAGAATGGAAACCTGGCGAATTAAAAGGGCGTGAAAGTCATGATTCTTTAGAAAAAGACTTAGATGAAATGGTATCTGAAGGCGTTTTGAATAATACAGATAAATCAGAATTTGAATTTGTAAAAGATAAACGTTGGAAATGCGATTATTCTTTATTTGTTTTTCAAAAAGCCGATGCAGATACATGCGTAAAAAAGACAGAAGCTTTTCTTACACGAATTGAAAATATAACAAAATAAAATTTTACGAGGAAAAATGAGTAATTTTATAACAAGAATTAAACGCATTAGAACAGATGAACTTATATATGCCCTATCTGATATTTCTATAAAAATGCATAAAGACAATTTGTCATGTACAACAACTTTGCCGTTATTGGTAAGGCAATATGGAATTTATAAAAAAGTAGATATTTTATTACCCGCATGGGATATACCAAGTATCGAGTTTTATTCCGTACTAAATAGTTCCGACCACAGAGAAGGGGATTTTGTGAAATCGTTGTCCGAAATTATAAATTTATATAGAGGATACGAAGATTCTCTCTCATCAAATCAAATTAAAGATAATGGTGAGAACGATATTTTTAAGATAATGATAGGGATGACGGCTGAACAATTTCAATATCAGAATCTATATTTGATGTTTGAAAAATTAAATCGTACATATCACATTCTTATTGCTTCAAAAAACTATGAACATCGGGGCGAAGTTGATATTGATACAGTTTTCAAAAGCGTCTTTAATTTTTCGGCAGAGGATTATCTTGTAGTTATGCTTATGGTGTTTTGGCTATGCACTCAACATCCAGATCCGCTAGATGCTCCAGAAGAACTATACAGAAAAAAAGAATCAACCGTATTCACAAAAGAAAACATAACAAAATTTGTGCATCATTATTCATGCACCTATGATGAATTAAGAAATTCATCTCTAAAAAGACAATTATTATAAAGTCGGATCGTAGCCATGTCGTTCTG
>JAZNWI010000101.1:0-1901 GCA_045593305.1 Clostridia bacterium
CTTGTAATGGCTTGTTTTTCTATCAATATTAAGAATCTCACAGCAGAACTTTCTGGTGTCTGATGTTACGCTTCCTAAAATCTGATATATGCCATGCAAAAATCCCCATATTACAAAGTTCCAGCTTGCTCCGTGCCACAAACCGCTCACCAGAAATACTACCATAAGGTTAAAATACTTACGCACTGTTCCCTTTCGGTTTCCGCCTAGCGGAATATACAAATAGTCCTTAAACCAACTGGACAGGGATATATGCCATCTTCTCCAGAATTCTGCAATTGATGTGGAAAAATACGGCTGACGGAAGTTATCCATAATCTCGAATCCCATAACCTTTGCAGCACCTTTTGCAATTATTGAATAGGATGCAAAGTCGCAGTAAATCTGCACCGCAAAGGCGATAGTTGCAACCAGTAATATTGCACCGCCAAATTCCGATGACTTGTCATATACTGTGTTTACCAAAATCGCTGCTCTGTCCGCAATTACAAGCTTCAAGAAGAATCCCCAAAGCATAATCAAAATGCCGTATCGCACGCGATTATAGTCAAATCTGTGTTCCCCGCGAAGCTGAGTTAACAGGTTTTTGGAACGCTCAATAGGTCCTGCAACAAGCTGTGGAAAGAATGACACGAAAAGTGCATATCTTAAAATATTTTTCTCCGGTGTTATTTCCTTTCGGTACACATCCATTGTGTAGGATAGTGCCTGAAATGTATAGAAGGATATTCCAACCGGCAAAATCACATCAAATTTCGGCTCAAGGATTGAAAACCCAAGCATTGTCCTTACCATATTGATGTTGTCTATTGTGAAATAAAAATACTTGAAATAGAATAATATTGCAAGGTTTAGCACAAAGCTTACCGCCACCGAGAGCTTTCGTCCTGTGACTGTTTTTGCCCTGTCAATAAAAATTCCGCTTAAATATGTTATAACCGTTGATGTTGCCATCAAAAGTGCATACTGTGCATTCCAGCAGGAATAAAAGTAATAGCTTGCTCCCAAAAGCCACAGGTATCTGTACTTTTGCGGAACCAGAAAGTACACCAGGGTGACTATTGGAAAAAATATTAAAAATTCAAGTGAGTTAAAAAGCACCTTAGCATACCTCCTTTATAGTTTATTGACCTCTTGCCTCAAGCCATATTATCAATACCGACACATCGCTTGGTGACACGCCGGAAATTCGTGATGCTTGTCCCAAAGATTTTGGTCTTATTTTGTCAAGCTTCTGTCTTGCTTCAATGCGAAGACCGTGAATGTTCATATAATCCGCATCTTCAGGAAGAAGCCTGTTTTCCATTTTCTTGAACTGCTCTGCCTGAATCTGCTGACGCTTTATATATCCGTCATATTTCAGCTTGATTTCCACTTCCTCAGTAATGTCCTTTGGGAGCGGTTTTCGCTCAGGATCAACAGGCTCCAGCTTTTTATAGTCAAGCTGCGGTCTTCTTATCGCATCGGACATACGAAGTCCTGTAGCTACCGGAGTTGTGCCGTTTTCCTCAAGTATCGGGTTTATCTTTGCAGGTGATAGTACTATTGCAGAAACACGCTCGATTTCCGCGTCTATCATTTCCATTTTCTTTAAAAATTTCTGGTATCGCTCCTTGGATATAAGTCCAACCTCGTAACCGATTGGTGTAAGTCTTTCGTCTGCATTATCCTGTCTTAAAAGAAGTCTATATTCGCTTCGGGATGTCATCATGCGATATGGCTCGTTAGTACCCTTAGTTACCAAATCATCAATCAGTGTACCGATATAGCCATCACAGCGGCGGAGAACAATCTCATCCTTCCCCGAAAGCTTTCTTGCAGCATTTATTCCGGCGATTAGCCCCTGTGCTGCTGCCTCTTCATAGCCTGATGTCCCGTTAAACTGGCCTGCACCATAAAGC
>JAZNWI010000102.1:0-3438 GCA_045593305.1 Clostridia bacterium
TACATATCTTTGCATCTTGTGTTCTTTGGCTATGCCTTTGGGATTAAACACAATCGTAATTCCAAGTGCATTAGGGAAAGACACATCTGTTGCGGCAGGAATGACACTTATTTCGCACCTGCTATCTTGTATAACAATACCCATAATATTTATGTTTATATAATGAAAGGAATATTATTATTATGAAGATAAACCACGATTTTCATATACATACCGACCTGTCGATATGTGCAAACGAAACAGCTACACTTGAAAATTATATAAGAATTGCTGGTGATCTTGGGTTAAAAAAAATAGGCATTGCCAATCATTTTTGGGATAGTGAAATTGATGGAGCCTTTGATTTTTATAAGATACAGGATTTTGAACATATATCCAAATTAAGACCTGAAATAGAAAAAAACAGCAGTAACAGCTTGAAAATATATTTTGGCACAGAAGCTGAATATGATCCGAAGCACCGTGATGTTTCGGTGACCGAAGAGGTGGCGGAACAGCTTGATTTCTTGATTGTACCGAACTCACATACGCATATCACTATGCCAAAGGAATTTTACGAGCCTTATGAAAAGCACATTGAATATATGATTCAGGCTTATGAAGACATCATAAATAGTAAGGTAAGCAAGTACATAACTGCGGTTGCCCATCCTTTCTGTGCGGTATGTTGCCCATATGACAGGGAACAGTTAATCAATATAATTTCAGATGATACATTTAAAAGATTATTTGAAAAAACTGCAAATAAAGGTATTGCCTTTGAACTGAATGTTGATTATATGGCAAAATTCAAAAAGTCCTATGAGGAAATTGCAGAAGCGGCACATATGAGAATGTTCCGCCTGGCAAAAGAAAGCGGTTGTAAGTTCATTTTCGGAAGTGATGCCCATAGTACAACAGAGCATCAAACTTACGAATATCTTACCAAGACCTTTGTAGAGCTATTAGGACTAAAAGAGGATGACATCGCAGAAATTGCAAGATAGTTTGGTAGAGGTGAATGAGAAAGTGTACGACATTTGTATAATAGGTGCAGGAGTTGTAGGCGGAATGCTTGCACGAAAGCTTGCTAAATACAATTTAAGTGTGTGTATTTTAGAAAAAGAAAATGATGTTGCAATGGGTGCAACAAAGGCAAATTCAGCCATAGTTCACGCAGGGTTTGACGCAGAAGAAGGCTCACTAAAAGCCAAGCTTAATGTAAAAGGCTCGGAAATGATGGAGGAAATCTGCGGAGAGCTTGGCGTAAAATATAAGAGAAACGGCTCTTTAGTCATTGGATTTAATGATGATGACAAGAATATGATAAACACCCTTTTTGAAAGAGGTAATAAAAACGGTGTCCGTGATTTAAAAGTTATAGACAAAGCTGAACTAAAAGAAATTGAGCCGAATATTTCTGATAATGTTGTATGTGCATTGTATGCACCGACAGGCGCAATAGTTTGCCCTTATGAACTTACTGTCGCTACAATCGGCAACGCAATGGATAACGGCACAGAATTAAAGCTGAACTTTGATGTAACAGCAATTTCCAAAACCGATAGCGGCTATGAAATACAATCTGAGAACGAAACAATTTCCGCACGTTTTGCAATAAATTGCGCAGGTATTCATTCGGATGATGTGGCAAAAATGATAGGAGATAATTCTTTTGACGTTCACCCAAGACGTGGTGAATATATACTGCTTGATAAGGAATGCGGAAAACTTGTTTCCCATACAATTTTCAGAACACCATCAAAGATGGGTAAGGGTATTCTTGTCACTCCTACAGTTGACGGAAACCTTTTAGCAGGACCTACATCTTTCGATATGGAAGATAAAGAGGACAAAGCCACAACTCAGGACGGCTTTGCAAAAATAATAGCTGAAGCCGGAGAAAATGTTGAAGGCATACCGTTTAACAAGACAATTACATCTTTTTGCGGGCTTCGTGCGGCCGGAAATACAGGTGATTTTATTATCACATCACCTGAAAATGGCTTTATCAATGCGGCAGGTATAGAATCTCCGGGACTTTCGGCGTCACCTGCAATTGCAGAGTACATATTAGATATGCTGAAAGAACAAAGCTTAGAACTTACTGAAAAGGAAAGCTATAATCCAATCAGAAAGCCTATGCACGCATTTCGCGAGGCAAGCATTGAAGAGAAGAATGAGATAATTAAGAAAAACCCTTCCTACGGCAGAATTGTATGCAGATGTGAAACAGTAACCGAGGGAGAAATACTTGATGCAATACGTACAAATCCAAAAGCCCGTGATTTAGACGGCGTAAAAAGAAGAACCCGTGCACAGATGGGCAGATGCCAGGGCGGATTTTGCAGCCCATATATAACTGAACTTCTGGCAAAGGAAATGGCTATTCCGTATGAAGATGTAACCAAGTTTGGAGGAGCATCCCGAATCAATTTTGGAAAGACCAAGGAGGAGCAAAGATGACAGATTTGGTAATAATCGGCGGTGGCCCTGCAGGAATGAGCGCAGCCGTTGCCGCATACGAGAGTGGTATAAGAGATATTTTAATTTTAGAGCGTGACGACAATTTGGGCGGCATACTTCAGCAGTGCATTCATAACGGATTTGGACTACATAAGTTTGGTGAAGAACTGACAGGACCTGAATATGCGTGGAGATATGAAAAAAAAGTACGTGAGCTTGGGATTCCTTTTAAGCTTAATACAATGGTGTTGGATGTTACCGATGACAGGATAATAACAGCAACAAATTCACAAGAGGGGATATTCCAGATTGAAGCAAAAGCAATAATCCTGGCTATGGGATGCCGAGAACGCGCAAAGGGTGCACTCAACATTGCTGGAAGCCGTCCCGCTGGAATATACAGCGCAGGAACGGCGCAGAAGTTTGTTAATATGAAGGGTTATATGCCGGGAAAAGACGTTGTTATTTTAGGCTCGGGCGATATAGGCTTAATTATGGCAAGACGAATGACCCTGGAGGGTGCAAAGGTACACGCAGTATGTGAGCTAATGCCGTATTCGGGTGGTCTTGCACGAAATATTGAGCAATGCCTGAATGACTTTGATATTCCTTTAAAGCTTAGTCATACCGTAGTTGAAATTCACGGCAAAGACAGAGTGGAAGGCATAACAATTGCAAAGGTGGACGAAAACAGAAGACCAATTCCTGAAACAAGGGAATATATCAAATGCGATACACTTCTTCTGTCTGTCGGGCTTATTCCTGAAAATGAGCTTTCCAAAAGTGCCGGCGTTGAACTTAGCAATATAACAAGCGGTGCAGTGGTGGATCAGGACAGACAGACTTCAGTTTCGGGAATATTTGCCTGCGGAAACGTGCTTCATGTTCACGACCTTGTAGATTTCGTGTCACAGGAGGCAGAAATTGCAGGTAAGAGTGCCGCAGAATACATAAATGGTGAAAAAGGCGAAACCACATCTGTTAAAATCAAAA
>JAZNWI010000103.1:0-2795 GCA_045593305.1 Clostridia bacterium
TGCAATGTCGGCCAAAGGTATGACAACAAGACAGATTTCGGACATTGTTGAAGATATTTACGGATTTGAGGTAAGTGAAAGTATGGTAACAGCAGTTACTAACAAAATACTACCTCAAATCGAAGAATGGCAGCAAAGACCTTTATCAGCTGTGTATCCGATTGTATTCATTGATGCAATACATTTTTCGGTTCGTGATGAACATATAGTCAAAAAGATAGCAGCATACATAATCCTTGGAATAAATGACGAAGGCAAAAAAGAAGTATTAAGTATAACCATCGGAGAAAACGAAAGTGCAAAATACTGGCTCGGAGTGCTTAACGATTTAAAAAATCGAGGTGTGCAGGACATATTGATATTATGTGCTGACGGCCTTTCCGGCATAAAAGAATCCATAGCTGCAGCATACCCGAATACAGAATATCAACGTTGTATTGTTCATCAAGTGCGAAACACCTTAAGGTATGTTGCCGAAAAAGATAAAAAAGCGTTTGCCAATGACTTAAAAAGCATATATCATGCACCAAATGAAGAAAGCGGATATGAACGTATGCAGGCTGTAACTGAAAAATGGCAGGACAGATATCCAAACGCTATGAAACGTTGGGAAGAAAATTGGGATGTAATATCACCAATGTTCAAGTTTTCAGCAGATGTGAGAAAGGTTATGTACACCACAAATGCGATAGAAAGTCTTAATAGTGCTTTGCGCCGTTTAAACAGTCAACGAAGTGTTTTTCCAAGCGATACAGCACTTTTAAAGGCACTGTATCTGGCAACTTTTGAAGCGACAAAAAAATGGACTATGCCACTTCGTAACTGGGGCAAGGTTTACGGAGAATTGTCAATTATGTATGACGGCAGACTCTGATAGCACAAATTTTCCGCCATTTGCAAGGGTAAAATAAACGCCCTCAAAACGAGGGCGCCCTTGACATGGCAAAAAATCCGTGCTATATTGCAGTTAGGCAGGAAAGCCGAAAACCGGCTGTTCCTGCCCCTAAAATTTGAATATTTTATCATAGAAAAATTGAATTTACAGAAATTTTCTCACACTGCCCATTTTGTAAAAAGTACCATTAAAAAATCCTGACCTATTAAAAAGGTGAAGTAGTCAATACTTTGTAGACACAAAAAAGAATATTTCTATGCTGCCTGTTCAAGTCTGTATTGAACAGGCGGTTTTCTTTTTAGTTTTCGCATAGGTTTTATATAATTGAAATAATATACAGTTTCGTCAATGACTTTCTGCAAGTCATCACAATTCCAATATTGGAAATGCGAACGCAGTACATCTTTGAATCTTCCCAAAAAAAGATTCAATAACTGCGTTATCTCTTGGCGTTCCTGCTCTTGACATACTTTGAATTACGTTGTATGATTTAAGTAGGTTACAATAACCGGCTGATGAGTACTGTACACCCTGGTCGCTGTGCAAAAGCATGGGTGTTCCGGTACTCTTTGCTTTTTCAAGAATTCTTTTTGCTGGCTTCATCACAAGGAAATTATCAAACGTATCACTTAATTCATAATCAAGTATCTCGTTATTGAATAGATCTAAATAACAAGCAAAGTAATGCCATTTGCCTTTATGCTTTATGTATGTAACATCTGTTACTACTTTTTGCATAGGTTTTTCTGCATAAAATTCTCTATTTAATTCATTTGCAAATCTGTTGTGTTCTGAGCCTTCGGTTTCAGGATTTTTTTGCTTTCTTACGTATCCTGTAATACTAAGTCTTTTCATAGATTTCCACACAGATATATCTGATACAACCCATCCATACATATTAAGCAACGTGTCTGCTATTGACCTGTATCCTTGAGATGGATAATGTGAGTGTATATCGGCAACATAGTAATCTAATTCGCGGTGTTGCAGTTCATAACGATTTAGAGGTCCTTTTCGTTTTAACCATTTGTAATAGCCACTGCGAGAAACCTCATATACGTCACAAAGTTCTTTAACCGAATGATTAATGCTTTCTCTTTCTATACAAGTATAAATCTGCTGAATTACTTTCTTTTGACATCGCCCCTTTCGAGTTCTATGGATTTTTTTAAACGTACAATTTCCCCGTCTTTCTTTAATAGTTCGCGTTCTAACAGAGCAACCTTGTATTCAAGCTGCTCTATGGGTGTAAGTTGTTTTTTGTTTATATATTTAGAAAGAGGATTCCCTGGCTTGCGCTTATTGATTAATGCCTCTTCGCCACCTTCTAAATATTGTTTTGTCCATTTATGAATTTGAGTATGACATATTCCTGTTTCTCTTTCTAAAGCTCTTGCTGTTTCTCCCGATAAATTACGCAATACTAGTGCCAGCTTTTCTTCTTTACTATGACTTGTATTCGTTCCGCCTTTCGGTCTTCCCATAATTATCATCTCCTCAATTTGATTATACCACAAAAAATGATGGTAGACACTTTTTTAGTGTCTACCATCATTATATCACTTCATTTGATTAAATACTCCTCGGCTTTTTTATATCCTCCAAAAAATTGTTCTTCTTTGCCGTCTGTGTAGTATGCTTCAATCTCACAGGCATGGACTTGTCTTCCATGAGCAATAACATTTCTTAGTTGGAATAAAACATTAATACCCTCAATTAAGGGCGAAACTTTATAGTGCTGTTTTAAAGAAGTTCCAGTAAAAAGTTCAAATAAGGAATTATAATTATCCAACCCTGTGCACTGTGAAATTTTCTTGTTTATAAACTTTTCCAAGTGATTGTAATAAAAATTCAAGGGCTTACGTAATTCAAATACAGGTTTTTCTATTGCGTTGTATAC
>JAZNWI010000104.1:0-31647 GCA_045593305.1 Clostridia bacterium
CCTCAAGATTAGATATCCCATAGTGTTAAACTAGTAAGGTCCCCAGTAGACTACTGGGTTGATAGGCTGCGTGTGTAAGTGTGGCGACACATTTAGCTTGGCAGTACTAATAGACCGAGGGCTTGACCTACTTCGATTCTCCTGCATTATCCTTTGTTCAGTTTTTAGGGTGCGATTAACCACAACTCGCACCATTAGCTCAGTTGGTAGAGCACCTGACTCTTAATCAGGGTGTCCCGGGTTCGAGTCCCTGATGGTGCACCAATTGTGGCCCGTTGGTCAAGTGGCCTAAGACTCCGGCCTCTCACGCCGGCAACACGAGTTCGAATCTCGTACGGGTCACCATTTTTTAAAAAAATTGAATATTTGGCATTAAACAGCATAGACTGTTTAATATAGAGTGCCGAAAGGCACGCGACAGAGTTGGTGTTGATTGCGGTGAGGGTCCACCTGTTCCCATTCCGAACACAGAAGTTAAGCTCACTTGCGCTGAAGATACTTGGCGGGCAGCTGCCTGGGAAAATAAGTAGATGCCAACACAAAACCCTGTTTACAGGGTTTTACTTGCCTCAATAGCTCAGTCGGTAGAGCACGCGGCTGTTAACCGCGGTGTCACAGGTTCGAGCCCTGTTTGAGGCGCCAAAATGAAAAAACGTCCATTTTTTTGGGCGTTTTTTCATTTTTAAGCCGTTTTTTATTCAAAAACGGCCTTTTTTTATGCCAAATAGGTGGGTTTGGCTAAAAAACACCTTTCAAACATAAAAATACACAAGTTTGAGCGCCGAAACGCCATTTTTAACTTAAAAATATGCAACTTTGAGAAAAAACCTATTTCAATACAGCAAAAATAATGGTATAATACGAATATAAGCGAGGTGGAGAGTGTGGAAGAGTTTACAAAAGGTGTTGTAGAAGAATATTTGGCGTATCAACGAAGAGTTCTTAATACTTTGCTCGATAGAGGTGTTTATACGCAAGAGGGGATAGATGATCATATTCGATGTCTTCGTGAAACCATTGAGGAAGACTTGGATTCTAATAAGGCGTATGCCTTGCTCAAAATGGAGATGGACGTTAAGAAGGGGATTCGTGATGAAGAGAAGGAATATGTTTCTCTAACTCATATTGCAAGGCAGAAGAATTTTGAAAACCCAAGTTATGTTATCCAATCTTGGCTTAGAGACCGTAACACACTCGATGTTCTTTATCTTTGGGAGATAGAGAATAATCCGAATTTTCGAAAGGATGGTTACGCGAGTATTATTAATAAACTTTCGAATCCTTCCTTTACGTTAACTGCAAAAATATGGAAAGAAGAAACCAGCGCCACCGGAATAATATCCAAGCAGGGTAATGGGGGAGGCACCTTTGCCCATGAGGATATAGCCATTGATTTCTATGCATGGACCTTTCCGCAGAAACGATATCAGCTCGTTAAAATAATTTCCGGAAAGGCAGCATTTTTGGATCTGATACACGAGGACTTGGAAGAACAAAAAGAGAGATATAATAATATGACGCTAAATGAACTTTATGCATCGCAAGGCATAACACTTGTAGATAAATTTGGAGAATAAACAGCGCTAATAGCATTTGATGTAATAACAAAAGAAGAGTGAATTTTATTGTAGATTTTTTAAATTCCAATTGTTTTTAGTGTAAAAACCTTTAAAAAGGGAAGGATGCACCATATTCGGTACATCCTACACGTTATAATAAAGACACAATAGGACAAGCCCCTTACAGTAGAGTACAGCTTGAAAAGATTTCAAGGCGGGCAGCGAGTCGCTGTCTGAGGCTCTTACCCGAGCCGGGTTCGCATTGATAAATCCTTCGATGTGCCGCGCGTTACTCCCGTAACGAAACCGCACACCTTCGTATTTATCATGTCATTTTGTACTGCAAGGGGTTTGTTTTTTGTGGAGGGATGATATGAAACTAAATAAATTTACAGTTTCGTTCGAAGAACAAGATATGAACTTTCTAAAAGAGTTTGGTATATTTAAAGCATCAAGCATAGTTCGAAAGCACTACAAAAAACATAAAACTCCTTTTATTTACGACACTTATCAGTTGGCACGCACGATTGCCGTTCCGAGAAATATGCTTTTTGAGCTTACCAGATGTGCGCAAAAGTATTATAAACTAATTATGTTGCGCAAGAAAAATGGAGGACTTAGATATATTCATTCGCCTGACACGGATTTAAAACATGCCCAGGTTCAAATACTTAAGAAGATTTTAAATAATATTGAGGTTTCTCAGTATGCTACCGCTTATATTAAAGGAAAGAAGTTAAAAGATAACGCTTCGCCTCACATAAATCATAAATATCTTCTAAAGATGGATATAACCGACTTCTTTGGCAGCATTACATATTTACAGGTTATTTCGTCGGCATTTAATTCGAAAATGTATCCCGTTCAGATTGGTGCAATGCTAACATCTCTTTGTTGTCTCAATGATGTTCTGCCACAAGGTGCACCAACATCACCGATGCTTTCAAATATTGTTATGAAAAACTTTGATGATATCATTGGCAATTGGTGTAAAGAAAAAAACATAACTTACACTCGTTACTGTGATGACCTTACTTTTTCGGCTGATACTCAATTGTATGGTGTGTATCTTAAAGTAAAAGATATGCTTGAAAGACGTGGATTTGAAGTAAATGAAAGCAAAACAAAATTCATATCTAATTCGTCAAGTCAAAGAGTTACCGGACTTACAGTTAACGAAAAGGTATCAATTCCAAATGACTATAAAAGAAAACTAAGACAAGAGGTTTATTATGCACTCAAATTTGGTTTGGCAGACAGTATAGTCAAAGACAACAAGGTCGAATATATAAAACGTGGAATGCCAAATATCCATAGTTATTTTAGTCATCTTAAAGGCAAGATGTTTTACGTGTTGCAAAATGAACCTTCAAACAAATGGTTTAACGACGCAACCGAAAAACTGAGCGATACATATGAAATGGAAGTAAAATATAACCACCATGCATGAAGTAGAGTGTACAATTCTTAAATGTGGGTTGAATAATTGATTTTTTATACAACACTTGGTATAATATAAATTAATATTAATTGAGGAGAATTTATATGAGTGTTTCTTGGACCGAACAATTAAAAGAAGAAATTGAAAAATACATAAAGAACCTTGAAAGGTTTGAGTCAAGATTTGAAGATGTTGATGAAGACTATAAAGAGGAATTACATAGTTTGAAACGAAAGAGAAAAAACCTTGCACAAGAAATTGGAGTTCCCGAAAAGGTAAACCTAGACATTATCAAAAGAGATTCCTCTTTCCGTGAGCCGATTAAACAATATATTGAAGGCTGTTCATCGCTATATGAAAGATTTACAGTTTTCTTTAAAAAGTACTTTGTTGGTGAAGATGGCGATGGAAGAGTTGATGAGTTTTCGGGAATATTATCAAGAATAAATTTTGCTCCTGATCCGAATGACGAAAAAGCATGTTCATACATTAAGGATAATTATTGGAATTTATACGCTTTATTATGGGCATCAGGAATTACCATAAAAGGTATGCTTTCCTCAGTTTTAAGGTATAGAGATGTGCTTACAGAGAGAGCATGGGATGAACACTATGATGTTTTCAATCGTCTCCATGCCGAAGTGGAAAAGACCGGTCGGGACGGCACTCACATTTTCTCTTGGCCAACCGAGAACATAGAGCCTATCTTTGAAGGAGTTGTAATAAAGGATACATCCGATACAAAAAACACTGCTTCAACTGCCGATGCCGACGACCCTATGTATGAAGAAGCAGTTAAGGCTGTGGTGGCCGCCGGATGTGCATCCACCTCTTTGTTGCAAAGACAATTGAAACTTGGTTATGCAAGAGCCGCAAGACTGATAGACATTATGGAAGAAAACGGTGTAGTAGGACCTTATGAAGGCGCTAAACCTCGTAGAATTTTATCGACAAGTAGTGCGGCACCAAAGAATACTTTTACTACCGACTCAGGCGATGATTTGAAAAAAGAAGTTTCAGAGAATCTCGCATTAAATCAAAAAATTGGTGAGCCGGTTGTTGCAGTTCGAATCTTGGATAAGCAACTGTTAAATACAATTTTAAATATGATTGAAGACAAGCCGGATATTGATCTTCCTGAAATAATTAGTAAGCTGCGCAAAGACATATTAAAAAACAACTATCAGCTTGAAGATGACTTTGACGATTTCACTCGCACCTTCAGAAGAAAAAATTATAGTTGGTAAAGTTATAAACGGACAAAGGAGATATAAAAATGAGCGAAATTAATAAATTTCTTAAAATGATTGATGAAATTAATGATGATTGCGAAGATATCTTAGATTTAAGACATAAAGCTGACCTTAAATACAAAAAAGAAAAAACAAATATCGAAATGGAATCGGAAGACTTAATCGAAGAAATGCGTAAGTCTCTTAAGGATTTTGAAAAGAAAAATTTCGAACCGATAACAAACGAATTTGAAAAAGTAATTGCAGTATTGGCAACCGATTATCAGAGCGAAGCTAAGGAAACCAAAATCGACAAAAAAGAGTTTTCGAATTTTAGCGTTGAAGAATGCAATAGCGCTCTAAACGATATTGTTGCTGAACTTAATGCACATATCGCAGAATTAAATGCCGTTGACCTTGACGTTTTGATTCCTCAGGTAAAAATTGCTATTGAGGGAGAAACTTTTTATACATACACTGAAGAAAACGGAAAAATCAAGGACTACAATTGCGATAGCAAGCCTTCTACAGGCCCTGCTCCTAAGCCGTTAGTAGAACTTGCTAAGAAGATATTTGTTCTTTGCGAAAGGGGTAAAGCGTGTGTTGAACGCATTGCTCAGATTTACAGAGACCAAATTAATGTTGATGAGTATGAAGCTCGTGTCCGTAGCGGTGCGGCTACTTGGCTTTCCGAGAAAAAGCAAAGCATCGAAAACGAATATTCAAATGCACTATATAAAAGATTTGATTCAGATGAATCGAAAAAGAAATACGATGCATTTTTTAGCGAAATGCAGGATAAAGCTAAAGAGGCTGAAGTTGATGCTACAATAGGGGCTTTATCTGATAGCGAATCAATCGTTATTGGTCGCGCACGCATAAAGGTAGCAAATGATTCGAAATACAATGATGTAATTTCTGAGAGTTCCGCATTGAGTAAGCATCTTGATGCCGGAGGTTTTCTTGCGCCTGTAACTCTTGACCTCAAAAAATGTGGAAATGTAATGCTTGAGTTGGACGAAGAGGATGATTATAGCGATCGTGCTAAGACATTTATAGAGCAATTGGTTATGCAATTTTTGTTGGCTTTCCCTGCTAATAAAATGAAATTCCGTTTGGTGGATACAGCGAATAAAGTTGATTTTTCTTCTTTTAGCATTTTGAAAAAAATTAACAACGATATTCTCGGAGAAGGAATCGTATGGGATAGCAGACAACTGAGTGATACTATCCGTGATGTGGAAAAAGTAATGCGCGATGTTAAAAGCGACAAACTCATCATGAACGGCATGCCGGATGTGTTTGAGTACAACAAAGCTTTTGAGGCAAATCAGCAATATTTCCATTTGCTTGTCATAACGGATTTTCCGAAAAACATTGACGAAGAGTGCGCAAATGGTTTGATGAACATTATCAGGGATGGAAATAAATCTGGTATATTTACCGTTTTTGTATATAACAAGGCTGTTGAACCTGACTACAATTTCAGTGCTGAAAAACTCGAAAAATTCATTGACAACGTTAAAAAATATTCGTTGTGTGTGAAACAAGACTTGGATTCGCTTGCTCTTGACATTCCCAGAGAAAATGTTTTTGTACCCGATAAGAGAATCACTACTGATATGCTTCCTCAAATTATCGAGGTAATGCAGAATAATGCGGAAAGTACAAAGCAGAAGAATGTATTACTTGATACAATGTTTGAAGAAACCGATCGTGTTGCAAATTCCGCTAAAGGAATCGGTCTTGCTGCAGAGGTTTTGGATATTCCGATTGGCGTGAGAGGTGGAGAAATTCAAACTCTTATGCTTGAAACAAATGGCGGTGTTTCTCCGCACGCTGTTGCTATCGGTGGTACCGGATCCGGTAAATCGAATCTCTTGCATACCATTATTATGAATACTTGTTATAAGTATAGCCCTGAGGATGTTAATCTCTATCTTATTGACTTCAAAGGCGGCAATGAATTTAAGTTTTATGAAGCAAATAAGGTTGTAGAAAAACAAATTCCTCACATTAAGCTTACCGGTCTTACAAGTGATGTTGAGGATGGTATTGCAATTCTCAATAACTTACAGAACGTGTTGGCCGACAGACAAGAAAAATTCCGTCAAGCAAATGTTTCGGACATCGTTCAGTATTGTAATGCGGGCTATAAGATGCCTCGTTTGTTTGTTATTGTTGACGAAATTCAAGAATTGTTTGAACAGGACGATAAACTCGGTCAAAAAGCCATTGATATTCTTCGTGAACTTTTCAAACTCGGTCGTGCTTATGGTATTACCATTCTCTGGGCTTCTCAAAATATCCCCAACGCACCCGGTCTTCGTGATAAGATTCTTTCCCAAATTGGTAATAGAATCAGTTTGAAACTTAATGAACCCGATGATGCTCTTGACATTCATATTGACCCCAAGATGGTTAAAGCTCTTAACCGCCCCGAGAAAGGTCTTGGTGTTATAAACGATAGCCGCACCGGAAATGATTGTTTCGAATTCCGCGTTGCTTATGCCGAAAATGTTGCTAATAGGCAGAAGTATGCAGAGGCTATTGTAAACAAATGGAAACCTGTTACTGAAAAATTAAACGATGAACCTCTATTCATTGTTGGAGACGATGTAACACCTTCTCCCCTTGCTTTCAATTCGATCTTTGCAACTACACCTTCCAAAGAAAGTGTTATGTCAAAGGCATTCGAAAATTATTCTATTCAGTTTGGTCAAAACTATATTACCGGCAAACCGTTTAACGTTGCTCTTGAAGTGCGTGCGAACAAGTCTAATATTGCTTTTATGGGAACAGATGTTGAGGCGGTCCGTGATATGATGGGCTATTCTTTGATGTCGGTTATTATGGAACAAACCACAAATGCTGATTGCAAAGTTGACACGTCAAAAATCTATTATGCTAATGGCGAAATGGTTAACCCTAAGAATTCTTCTGATTTGTTCAACGTAGTGAAAGAAGATTTCTCAAATATTGTTGAAAATGTTTCTTCCAGCGGTTCTTTTAAAGAAACTGTAAAAACTTTGTACAAGGTTTATAAAGATAGACAAGAAGAATCGGAAAAGCTAAATGAAGCCAAAGCGTATGCTCCGTATTTCTTTGTTATTCATTCATTACAGAGATATATTGACCTATTCGAGTCCAACCCAACCTTGAACCTAAATGAAGGTGATGATACTGCTTCCGGTTTCAATCTTGGTACTGGCAATGCAAGTAGCATTTTTGATGGCTTACAAGGCTTTGGAACTCCCTCAAACAACAGCAATTCTGACAGCGTAGCTTTTGTGGATGCTTTCAAGGAATTGATGGGCAGAGCGGGTCAATTTGGCATTCACTTCATTGTTTCCTTAGATAATCCCGAAGCAAATCGAAACATTCGTGATGAACTTTATAGCTTTAACTATAAGGTATTCTCCAAGGGTATCAATGCCACCATTATTTCTCAAGTTCTTGGAACGTATGGAAATAATGCTATTAGCAATCCGGAGATAGCTTTGGTAACGGTTGGCGAAGAAAAATACAAAGTACGTATGTATCGTTATGACGCTGATACTGATTCGGTTTGGTACAAAGGTCTTGCAAGTAAATATCTCGCATTATAAGGTGATAGATTATGGCACAAGATGTTCTTAATTTACAAGAAGAATCTTTTGAGCGAATTATAAAAAATTTACCCCTACATTCACAGGAGATGAAAGAACTCCTTGATAGGGCAACAGAAAAAATCTCTGCCCTATCGGGTGAATGGGATGATGAAGATTTTCAAAATTTATTGGAAGCTATGAAAAGCATTGGCAATAAGTTTGATGATGTTGACGACCATACACAACAAACAATTGCAAAAGCAGAATATAAGCTTGAAATGATTCGCGCGAGAAAAAGTATTAAATTATAAGGAGAACTCGCATGGCAAAAATCACATTATCTAAACCAGCCGCACAAAAGGCAATTTCTTATTCAAAAGAGGCATACGAAAAGTTGACGACGAATGCCAATATTATGGACCGAAGAGTTAATGCAAGATTTGTTGGTCTTAAAGACCCTGCATATATAAGTTATTTGGAGCTTTCTGTTCAAATGCAAGAACTTATCGGTCAAATTGGTCGCAAAATGGATTCGGTATCAGAGTATTGCGAAGCGATGATTCGTTGGATTGATACCTATAACGAGGGCTAGGAGGTTTTATCATGAATCAATTTGAAGATATGACCTTAGATGATAAAGCATTAGATGACATAGCAAATTTCATTGTTGGCTATTGTGGTCTTCAAAAAGGCATAATGGACGATTATATGAAAAAAATGAATTCATTGTCTCATGAATGGCGCGATGATGAAACATTGGGAAAGGTATTGCAAGAAATCCAAACCTTAACCAAATCTGTCGACAAAATAATGGATACTATTCGCTTTAAGTATCCGCAGTATTTTAAGAAACAGGCAGAAATGATTAGAATGAGAACAAAACCAAATCTTTGAGGGATAAGTAATGAATGAACAATATGGGGAATTTGGTAAAAATATCATAGCTTTGGATAATGCTTTGGAACAGGTCAAAACTGTTTGGATGGATGAAACTGCAAAAAGCTATGATACCTTAAACGAAAATGTAAAAATTTGCGCCGAGAAAATCTGGGCGTTGTTTAGTGACTCTAAAGCCGGCACAGAAGCGGTAAAAAAGAACTACAGTCCAGACGAAGTTGATAAAGAACTCGCTAAGTTTGGTATGCGAATAGAGCAGGTGTAATATGAGTGCTATCATAACAAATGTTTCATCGGTTAGTTCTTTTGTTAAGGATACCGTTTCGGAGTACAATCAAATTGTATCGCTTGCTAATGCTGCTTTATCACGCATAAACGATATGACTGTTTTTGTTGAAGGTGAAAAAGAAAAGCTCGAAAAGCAAATGATACAGCTTTCCCAGATGGAAGAAGATTTAATAACTAGAATAAGAGCCCTAAAGAACGATATTGACAATACTTCTTCTGCTTTTGACTATTATTCAGATCAATATTATAGAGCAGATAATAGCGACGATGCTGCTTCCTATCGAAATCGTATGGAAGAAGCAAGGAGTTTACTTAACTCCTTCAAAGAATCTTTTGAAACTGCTACTCAGATACAAAAAGAAATCGAGCAAAGAAAACAACAGTTTCAGCAGCTTTTTAGAGCGATTTCGGCAATGATAGATGCTTTGAAAAATAATACACAAGAAGTTAAAAAATATCTTTCTTTTCTTGGCGATGAAGTCACATATAACAGTCAAGCGCTATCCACTACGCTTAACGCTTTAGAAAATTACATTTCTTCTATCCCAATTTTTTCACTTGGTATTGGAGCGACTTCGAGAAGCTCATATGCAGGCACATCCGCAGTGTCTTCTTCCTCAAGTTCGTCTTCCAGTAATGAGACAACACGTAAAACCGAAGAATATAAGGCAAAAAAATATAGGATCAAATCCGGTTCTTTCGGATTTAATTCAGATGGAACACGTCCGCTTCTTCGCGTGTATCACCCTTATTCTGCACCGGTTAAGAGCATGCTTTACGAAGCGATGAAATGTATGCACAATGATTTTCGTGAAGCAGTTATGAAACATTTGGGTGGAGTTATATTTTTAAGTGCAAAGCACGGCTTTAATTACACTAAAGATAGCAGAGGCAGAATGATTCGAATTATTGGTATTGATGCTTCTTCTCCCGATTTTTCTCGTCTGTTGTTAATCCATGTTGGACATCATTTGTATTCTCTAGACAAGACGAAAGAAAAACTTTCTCTTGATCGGTCACTTGCAAAGGAATTAGCAAGAAATATAAACTCATCTAATAAAAACATTCAAAAAATTGCTAACAGTTTTAGTTCTCATGCGGTTGGTTCGGAAATTCGAACCCATAAAAGCATAGCTCCGGCAATTAAAAGCCCCGGATCAAAATTTTTCTCGCAATGTTTTAGAGCTTATGTTTCGCAGGACTATGAATTTTTATCTGCAGTGAAATCAAATTTCGGTGAAAGTTATAGGTCTTTTGAAGAAATCATTTCAAGATTGCCTAATAAGTAAAAAGAGGTTGTTTATGGATAAGATTAAAGTGAATACCGATGCATTAAATACGGCAACTTTGACAATCAAGGATTTCAAAGAGCAAATTATTGGTGCAATATCTAAGTGTGAAACCGAACTAAAAAATGAGTTTGGTGGAATTGATGATAGCTTCAAAAAAGATTTAACAGATTATATAGATAAGCTGCATTCTCTCAAAAACGATATTGAAGCATTTGAAACGGAAAACGCAGCGGCAATTAAGGATAGAATATCAAGATTATCTGATTATTCCAAAACTTCATACAGGAAAAGAAATATATAGTAGAGGATTTTGAATATGACATTTACTGAGATAATTAAATCTGAAATAGAACAAAAATATTTAAATTTATTGGCGGGTTCATTAGAACTACCTGTGCCAAAGGTTAATATACTTTCTTTTAAAGAATACAAGGAAAAGGCACATAATTTGCATCAGCGATTAAACCAAGAGGCTGAAGCAGTTAAGGAAGCTCTTGCTTCGATCAAGGAAACTAAGAAACTTAGAATAAAAGAAGAAAAGGCTGCCGCAAAGAACACACCTACAAAAACAACAAGCACAACCGAAACAAATACTTCATCCGGTTCGTTTAAAAAATGGCTTTTCATAGGAATTGGTGGTTTAATAGCTTGGGCTATAATGCCAAAAGCAATTAAGACAATTCTTATTATTGCGGTTATTGTTGCCGTTGTAGTTTTGATAATGAAGAAAAAGAAGTAAGTTAAGCTTCAAATGTTAGGAGCGTGAAATAAATGACGTTTTCGGAAACAATAAAAAATGATGCTGATAAAAAGCATTTGGATTTATTATCGGGTAAAACCGAATGTAGTATTACCAGTGTAAAAGTTTCTTCGTATAGCGAATATAAAGAAAAAAGCCACGTATATCATCAACGACTCAATCGTGAGGCCGAAGAACTAAATTCCGCTTTAGAAACAATAAAAACCAATAAAAGCAGTGCGGATAAGGCTAAAAGACAAGCTGATCGTGATGCAAAAAAAGCTGCAGACGAAAGAAAACGCAAAGAGCAAGAACAAGCAAATGCCGAAGCTGCTCGCAAAAAGAGAGCCCGAAACATTACTATTTTTGCTATCATTGTAGCAATCATCGTTGGTTCTGTAGTTGTTTCAAAAATCAGTAAGGCAATTAAATATTCTGAAGACAACGTTGTTATTTCAATTCTTTCTAAGGGCGAAGGCTTTGACGATTCTTCATACTACGATGGCTATGTAACCGGATTAGAAATTGAGGTTAAAAATAAAGGTTCCCTAGACATCAAAGAGCTCAAGGGCCTTATGGAGATTTATAATGCCGATGATGATAAGTTGATTTCAACCAATGTCACTTTGACCGGGGATATTAAATCCAAAAAGACAGTTGAATTCAAATTAGACATTGATGAACGCGAATCCGAAGAAATTATAGAACTCTATAACTCGGAGTTAGAAGAATTAAAAATCACATTCCAGTTAACTTATCTCATTTACGAAGGATATGATAGTAAAGAGTTTGATGATGCAAAAGTAAGAACACTTACGAAGGCTTCTAAAAAATCTGACAGTGACAAAAAGAACACTGTTAAAAAAGAGATTCGTGAGCAGTTCGATAAAGCTTTAAAAGCGTATGGCGACGTCGATATCAATAGTGCCACTTTTGAGGCAGACATTACAAGTGCAGTTTCTTTATTAGATAATATTTGGGATGACGTTTCAAAATCTGACGTTCTTTTGAAAGAACTATATGACGAAGCCGCTAAATATGAATCATATGAGGGATATGAAAAGGCATATTTCTTATATGCTTTGTTAGCAAATCTCGAATATAAAGATAGTTCGTCAAAAATGCAGGAGTGTTATAACAAGGCCTCAGCAGTTTCTTATGATAGTTCAAAACCGGGTTCATTAGGTGTTACAGTAACTGAGTTATTCCCTAAAACATGGACTTTTGGAAACGATAGCGAAGGTTATGTTTTTGTGGATTTGGAAAACGGCGGTCTTTGTATTGAATCCATCGACAATGGATTTGATGCTGCAACTAAACTGCAATATGAAGATGTTATTATAGAAATAGACGGGCAGCCAGCTTGCACCGAATCGGAACTTAAAAGCGCTTTGAGCGGTAAAATGGCGGGCGATACAGTGACGGTTACATTTTATCGTCGAGACCAAATCAAACACGCATCAGTAAAACTTGGATATAAAGATTAATTTTAAAGGCAACCTTTGCACAAAGGTTGCCTTTAAAATTTTATGCACCTGATTTGGTACACGATATATTATATAATTACTTCATCAAATGAAGATGGAGGAATATAAAAATGAAAAAAACGCCCTATTTGTACAACACAGTTCAATCCGAAGAAATTCAACAGTTTATCTCAGATAATTTCGGTAAAGGAGGCGGTTATATTGCCCATGAAATTAAAAGCGAATATGTTCACACTGACACGATGCTTATTGCACCGGAAAATACAGACAGAACCTTTGTGACTTTTGGTATGGGCGCCAGAAAAATGAATACCCCAAACAACGCAAAACGATGTGAGCTTGTGATGTGTGCTACCAAGAATATTGCAACTCAATCAAAAGAAAGTTTTATCATTTCCGGCGAACTTGCACGTATTAGTAAATTTCCATTCAGAGAAGATACGTGGCTTGGTACCGGACACACAATGGATGCATCAGAAGAGTTCAAAGAAGCTTTTGGATACGACTTCTTCGCATTTAAGAAATTATCCTTATCGGCTAAGCTTACAGGAATTGATGAGGATATTGATTTTCTTCTTTTGGTGCCTATTTATGCAGAAGAGCGTCAATGGTGTGTCAACAATCATACATTGGCTTTCTTAGATCGGCTTAACGAAAAATATGATGGCACTGAGTTTAATGCTGATGTTCAAAGAGAAATATTACTTCCGGAAGACATAGATGAAGACGAGATTGACGATTATAATTTTATGACAGTTCTCGGCATTGATGCACCAACATTTAATATACTTTGCGAATATATTGTAACCGCCAACGATAAAGGAATTGAAATCACAAACGAAACAATTAATAACTGGATAAAAAGCAATAAATAAAAAGGAAATTGTTTTATCGATGCACCATAATCGGTGCATCGATTTTTTTATAATGTTGATAGAAACAATAAAGGAGCGTTAAAAATGAGCGAAATCCAAAACAATATAACTGACATTCTTAATCCGGTTGAACTTGCAAAACAGAAAAGAAAAGCTCTTTTTGATTTTTATGAAAACATCAAAAGTGGAACCGAAATCTTTTCGGCAGAAGATTTAGATATCGCTATTGAATCTATGAAGCTCGCTCAGTTGGACATTAAAGAACGTGAGCGAAGACGCATTCAGGAAAAAGAAGCAGAACTTCTTAAAAAGAAACTTGAAGAAGATGAAAAACGTCGTATTGCTGCTGAGAAAAGAGCAGCTGCTCGTGCTGCAGCAAAGCACAAAAAGCACGTAGAAGAAGTTACGGCGATGGATTTGCCTCTAGATTTTGAAAACGCCTTCAAAGAAGATTATCGAGCAAATATTCATTGTGACAGCGTTTCGGATGCACTTCTTCTTTCTATCGACACACTCGGCATGGTGGATATCGAATTCATTTCCTCCATCACTGGCGAAGAAATGAAAACAGTTATTGAAAAGCTTAAAGGTTCTATTTTTCAAAATCCTCTTCATTGGAACGAATGTTTTTACAAAGGTTGGGAAACCGCTGACGAATATCTGTCGGGAAATCTTCTTCATAAATATCATTTAGCAAAAGAAGCCAACGAAGAGTATCTTGGATATTTTGACGATAACATTAAGGCTATCAAAAATCTGCTCGAGCCTAATATTGCTACTAACGATATTTATATTACCATTGGTTCACCTTGGGTACCTACCGATGTTATTGATGATTTTATTCTACATCTTATCGGTCTTGAAAAATATCCGAATGGTCAATATCCCAAAGAGGCCGAGCCGTTTTTGGCAAAAGAATATGCTGTTAATCACGATGAAGTTACAGGTCTTTGGGACATTCCGCAGAAGACACGACTTCGAAAATCTAGCCATCACGGTAAATACGAGGAACTTAACTATCACGTTTGGGGAACTGAAAGAATGGATATGCTCTATCTATTAGAGCACATTTTGAATATGAAAACCCTGGCCATTTATGACTATGTAGGTCCCCAAAAGAAAACCAAAATTCTCAATAGTAAAGAAACCGTTAAGATTCTCGAAAAGCAAGATAAGATGGTGGCCGAGTTCAAAACTTGGGTGTGGCAAGATAAAGAACGTGCCAAAAGGTTGCAAGGTGCCTACAACCGACGTTATGGTAATATTCGCAAAAGAAATTTTGACGGAAGCTTTTTCGAATTTCCGGATATGAATCCTGATATTGAGCTTCGTCCTCATCAAAAGAACGCGGTTGCACGAATTATCTTTTCAGATAACACGTTACTTGCTCACGATGTTGGCGCCGGCAAAACTTATACCATGATTGCTGCCGGTATGGAACTCAAACGTCTTGGAAAATCGCAAAAAAATATGTATGTAATCCCCAACAACATTATGCCACAATGGAGAAAAATGTTCCTGAACATGTATCCCAATGCCAATATTTTAGTGGTAGACCGCAGAAACTTTAACGTTAAGAAAAGGGCCGATACGTTAAATCGCATTATCACCGAGGATTTTGATGCGATTTTAATCACCTATAGTTGTTTTGATATGCTTTCACTTTCAAAGAAGTATTATATTGAGTTTTATCAAAAACAACTCGAAAAGCTTACCAAAGCAAAAGAAAAATTTTCATCTGAAAAGGCAATCGAAGCTAAACGCAAAGCGGCATGGAAAACACTTGAAAAACTACAAGAAGATATGACCGAAAATATTTGTGAGATTCCGTTTGACGAATTAGGAATCAATTCTCTATTTGTTGATGAAGCACACAACTACAAGAATGTTTCACTTCATTCAGGAATTATGCGTATTCGAGGTATTACTAATCAAGGCTCTGCCAAGTGCGATGCGATGATGGACAAAGTGCATTGTGTACAGCGCCAAAATGGTGGTGGTCGAGTAGTTATGGCTACCGGTACTCCTATTACAAACTCTATTACTGACTTGTTTATTATGCAGAAGTTCCTGCAGGATGGTGAACTTGAGTTTTTAGGCATTCAAAACTTCGACTCCTGGGTGGCTATGTTTGGTAAAAAGGTTAGCGAATTTGAAATCGACGTTGATACCAACAGTTATCATCTTGCAACCCGTTTTGCTAAGTTTTGCAACGTTCCGGAACTGACAGCCATACTTTCTTCTGTTAGTGATTTTTATCACGTAGATAATTCAATGGGCCTGCCCGTATTTGACGGTTACATCGATTCGGTTGCTCCCGGTAGTGAAGATTTTAAAGATTATCTTCGTGATATCTCCAATCGTGCTGATGACGTAAGGCAAAAGCGAGTTGATAAAAAAGAGGATAATCTACTTAAAATTACGACCGATGGTCGAAAAGCTGCCCTTGATATGCGATTAATTGATATGATATATGGCTTAGATGTTGATTCGAAGGTTTATCGTTGTGCTGAAAACATTATGAACATTTACGAAAACACCAGAGATAAAAAACTAATTCAAATGGTATTTTGCGATAGTTCTACTCCGAAGCAGAGTTTTAATCTTTATGATGAACTGAAAAGTATTTTGGTGGCAATGGGTATTCCTGCTCATCAAATTGCCTTTATTCATGAAGCCGATAGTGAAGATAAGAAAAATATGCTTTTCTATGATCTTCGCAAAGGCGATATTTCGGTAGTAATTGGTTCCACTTTTAAGATGGGACTGGGCGTGAACGTACAAGAAAAACTTTGCGCACTTCATCATTTGGATGTGCCGTGGAGACCTGCTGATATGGTGCAACGTGAAGGTCGAATTTTACGTCAAGGAAACCTTTGTGATTCGGTTAAAATCTACCGCTATATTACAAAAGGAAGTTTTGACTCTTATTCTTGGCAGCTCTTAGAAAAGAAACAACGATTTATTAGTCAGATTCTTTCGGGAACTGTATGCGAACGTGAAGGCGATGATGTTGACGAAACCGTTCTTAATTATGCGGAGGTGAAAGCGCTGTCGGTAGGTAATCCGCTTATCAAAAAGAAGGTTGAAATCACCAATGAAATTGACAGACTTCGCATCTTGCAGCGTGACTATATTATTTCTCGTCAAAGAAAAGAACAAGAACTTGCTGAGCTTCCAGAGAAGATTGAAAGGCAGAAAAAGCATATTGCTGATACAGAGGAAGATATTAAGTATTACTGCACAAATAAAATTGATTATAACGAAATGGAATATGAACAGCAAAAAGAAATTAGAGACACTATTCATTCTGCGGTTAAAGCGAATGAAAGAAAACCGTTTGAAACCAAAGTGCTTACTTATCAAGGCTTTGAGGTGGTTGTTCCTGCACGTATGGTTCCAAAACAGCCGACAACAAGAAATGCAGAAGATGGTGAAACTAAATCTCGAGATCCTATCCCTTATGTTTTTGTGAGACGAAATGGCTCGTATTATATGGAAATTGAGAGCCGCTCGGGAATTACAAAGCGTCTTAATAACCTGCTTGAAGATTTGCCGAAAGCAAAAATCAGGCGTGAAGAGGTTCTCGAAACCTTGCTCAATAAAAAGTCAGCATTAGAAGCCGAACTTGCTAAAGAGGGTGAATCTTATGCCACCCAGATCGCAGCACTTGCATTAGAACTTGAAAAAATCGATAAACAGTTAGGAGTTGCAGCATAATGAGTGAAACGAGAGTAAATATGCCGATTTTATCGGTAGAAAAAACCATAAAACATTTGTCTAATGTTTATTGTGAGATTGTGGGCAAAGGAATTTCTCCAAAAGTGTTACCTTCGGTAATGCTTTGGGGCCCTCCGGGTGTTGGTAAATCACAAGCCATTCGGCAAATCGCAAAAGATATTAAGAAAAATACCGGCAAGGAAACCCGTATTACCGATGTTCGATTGCTTCTTTTTAACCCCATTGATTTGCGTGGAATTCCTACATCAAATGCCGATAAAACATTGGCAATTTGGCTTAAACCTCAAATTTTCCAAATGGACCCGAGTGAAGATATTGTAAATATTTTATTCCTTGATGAGATTTCGGCGGCACCGCAATCAGTCCAAGCGGCAGCTTACCAAATTACCCTTGACCGTGTAGTTGGTGAACACAAGCTTCCCGATAACTGTATTATCATTGCGGCAGGTAACCGTGTAACTGATAAATCGGTATCCTTCAAAATGCCCAAAGCACTTGCCAACCGTCTTTTACATATTGAGGTTGAAGGAAGCTTCGAATCCTGGCAAAACTGGGCGGTTCGTGCCGGTGTTAATCCCAAAGTGATTGGGTTTCTTTCCTTTAGAACTGATAGATTGTTTGGCTTTGATCCCAAAAGTGATGATTTAGCATTTGCAACGCCTCGTTCTTGGGAAATGGTTAGCAACCTTCTAAACAATGTTTGTGATGATGTTAAGACTATGCATCCTCTTATTGCAGGACTCATTGGAAGCGGTTTGGCACTGGAATTCCGTTCTTGGTGTGGACTTCATTTCAAACTTCCAAACACTGAGGACATTTTCAAGGGTAAAAAATGTGAAATCCCCAAATCTGCTGACACACTGTATGCCATCGTTTCCTCAATGACTAACTATGCTAAAGAACACAAGGATGATGCAGAACAAATAGGGAATTCTCTTTCTTATGCTTCTGGATTTCCGGCAGATTTTGTTTCATTGCTTATTGAAAATTATGAAAACATCGATGAAAACTATAAGGAATTTTTGATGCAGATCCCTGAGTATTACGAGCTTAGCCAAAAACGAGGAAGGGTTCGCAATGGACAAGTTTGATAAAAGAACGTATGAAACTATAAAGCGACTTCAAAACGCAAGGTTGTCTCTGCTCTCAAATCAACCCTTCTATGTGCTTTTGCTTCTTCATATGAAATTCGCTTTGGATATTTCCTGTGAAACGGCCTATACCGATGGAGAGCGAATTGCTTTTAATCCCGATTTCATGGATAAACTTTCTGATAAAGAACTTGAGTTTGTTCTTATGCATGAGGTTTTGCACGCGGCACTTGGTCATCCCTTTAGAAAGCAATCAGATTATGACCTTGAATGTTACGACAAAGCTTGTGATATTGTTGTGAATTCTAATATTCTTTATAGCTTTAATATGGACATAAATAGTATTACACTCAAAAATTTTGGCGTTGCTATGCATAAAACACCTAGCGGAAAGCATGGCTATAAACTTACTGTTGAGGAAGTTTATGCAGAATTACTTAAAGCATCGGGAAAAAAGCAGAAGAATAAAAATCCAAACGGAATCAGTAGCAATGGTGGCAATAGTAACGATTCTGCTGATGGCAATGCAGCTTCTTCTGATGGTGGCGATGAAAAGCAAGGCGAAGAAGAAGGAAACGCTAGTAATAATGCCGGAAGAAAAGGTAAAGGCAAGGTTCAAAACGACGGTTCGAGCAATCCTTCTAATGGAAATCAAAAAAGTAAAGCAGGCCAAAAAGGCAACGAAAAAGCCACATCTTCCGGTGGTGGCGATGGAGAAATTACCGATGATGATTTGAATGGCCTTATAGCCAATTTGCTTAAAGGTAGAGCAGTTCACGGCAAGGTTGACCCAAATACTAGCGTTGCCGAAGATAAAATCGAAGACAGCGAAAAGCAAGGCGAAGTTGATGATCACTCGTTTTGGAATGGAGACGAAGAAGATAATACCGGCCGTGATACTTGGCTTAATCGTATGATTGAAGCAACCGATATTATTGCTCAAAGCGAGGGCGGCAAAGGGCGCGGCACTGTACCACTTGCTGCTGAACGAATGGTCGAAGAAATCAAGAACCCCACACTTGATTGGAGAACTATTCTTAACGACTTCGTTCAAGAAGAAATTTGCGATTATTCCTTTTCACCGCCCGATAAGCGAATGGAAGACAGTCCGTTTTTTCTTCCCGACTTTAACGAGAAGGATGAAAGTGTTAAAGATATCTTGTTTATGATTGATACATCAGGTTCTATGAGCAACAAACAAATATCCGAATGCTATAGTGAAATCTACGGAGCCATACAGCAATTTGGTGGCAAACTGCAAGGTAAACTTGGTTTTTTCGATGCTGTTGTGGTGGACCCTATTCCGTTTGAAGATGAAGAAGAATTTAAAATTATTCGCCCTAAAGGTGGTGGCGGTACCTCTTTTGATATCATTTTTGATTATGTTGAAAAAGAAATGGAGGATGAGCCACCGGTAAGCATCGTAATACTTACTGATGGATATGCTCCGTTTCCAAAAGAGGCTTGTGCAAACGGGATTCCGGTACTTTGGATCATAAATAATAAAGAAGTAACACCGCCTTGGGGGAAAATTGCAAGAATTTTAGAGAACGCACCAAAATAGGTGCATACACTTTTGTATAATTTCTTTAAAGAACAGTAAAGGAGATATAAAAATGAATACCCTTTTTAGAATGAGAGAGCTTATTGAGCTAATTAACAATGCGGATAAAGCCTACTTCGGCGAAGATAAACCGATTATGACCGATAAAGAATATGATGCATTGGTTGAAGAACTGACAAATATTGAAAAGGAAACGGGTATTCATTTTAAAAACTCTCCCATTGGTAAAGTAGGCGGTGAGGTTAAAAAAGGTCTTGAACCCGTCACCCACACAAAGCCAATGCTTTCGTGTAATAAAACCAAGGATGTACGTGAGGTTGTTGAGTTTGCAAAGGAAAATGACGTGGTGCTTTCTTGGAAAATGGATGGACTTACGTTAGTACTGAGATATGAAAATGGCGAATTTAAGCAGGCGATTACACGTGGGCACGACGGTATTGTTGGTGAAGACGTAACCCATACCGTAAAAGAAATGCGAAATATTCCAATGCATATCCCATGCAAAGACAGTTTTGAGGTTCGCGGCGAAGGTGTGCTCTCGTTTGAGGATTTTAACACCCTTGCAAAACTTGGCGAAAAGTCATCTCACCCACGAAGTATTGCGGCAGGAGCTGTCAGAAGTTATGTGGCCGATAAGGGTAAACTCTATCATATTGATTTCTTTGCTTTTGAGCTCATTAAAGAAGATGCGCCCGAAACGAAAATGAAGCAATTGCACTTTTTGAAAGATAATAATTTCACTGTTGTTGAGCACATTCTTGTAGAGTCGGATAACGAAGAGGAAATTGAAATTGCCATCAAAAAATGGACTCCCGAAGGGTTTGCCTATCCCGTTGATGGCATCGTTGCTGAGTATAACGATATTGAATATGGCAAATCTTTAGGGGCGACGGCTCATCACGAAAAAAGAATGTTGGCACTAAAATGGAAAGACGAAGTTAAGACAACCGTTTTCCGTGGAGTTACCCTTAACACTACACGTAACGGAACGGTTAGTATCGTGGGTGAATTTGATGAAGTTACTATTGACGGCACAAAAATTCACAGAGCAAGTCTACATAATTTAAGTAATTTTGAAAAATTTCAGTTTGGTATTGGCGATATGATAAGTGTTTATAAAGCAAATATGATTATCCCGCAAATTTCCGAAAATCTTACTCGTAGCGGTACTTATGAATTACCTAAATTTTGCCCAAGTTGTGGAGAAGAACTTACCGTTCAGGTGTCTCCCGGCGGCATTAAAGAACTTTACTGTCCTAATACGGAATGTATTGCCCGAAATGCGAATAAGATTGCTCGCTTCTGTGATAAAAATGCAATGAACATCGACGGTCTTTCTGCTACCACTATTGAAAAAATGGTGGCTTATGGTTGGGTGAAAAGTTATAAGGATTTGTATCATCTAGAAATCCACGCTGATAGTATTCTGTCTGCACCCGGCTTTGGCCCCGATAGATACAACGCTCTGATAGAGCAAATCGAGAAAAGCCGTAAGTGTTTAATGCATAGGTTCTTGGTGGGCATTGGTATTCCTTTGCTCGGACCTGAAGCAGCCAAGAAGTTGCACCAATATTTTTATGGATCAATGGAAAAATTTGAGGATGCCATAAAAGCCGGTTTTCGTTTCTCTCATGTTGAGGGTATTTCTGAATCCTTAAATTCGGCTATTTACGAATGGTATGAAAAGCCGATTAACCAAAACACCCTCCACGCACTTATGGCAGAGCTTGAATTTACCGGTGCGCAAAAACAAAATGAAGGCAACACAAACCCCTTCTTTGATAAACAGATTGTGGTTACGGGAACATTTGAAAATTTCGACCGCCCTGCACTTTTAACCCTACTTGAATCTTTAGGTGCAGTAACACATAGTAGCGTGAATAAAGCTACTGATTATTTAATCTACGGCAATCTCCCGGGAAGTAAAAAGGTTGGTGTTGCCATCGAAAATGGTGTAACTATGATTAGTGAGCAGAAGTTTGCGGAAATGCTGGAGCAAAACCGATGAAAAAATTTGATTTACAGGTCGAAAAGGTGTATAATGATGAGGAAATCACATACCGAAAGAAGAAAAACTATGGAAAACATGGGAAATAAAAAACTCGCTTTGCTTTATATTCTCAAAATATTAGAAGAATATAGTGACCGTGATCATCCTATGACGCAAAGTGATATCGCAGAAAAGCTCGAACAAAATTACGGTATCATTTTGGAAAGAAAAGCAGTCTCCAGAAATTTATCGCTTTTGCGTGAAGCAGGATATGAAATAGAATCTGAAGCAAAAGGCAATTATCTCGATTATCGTGATTTCGACAATACTGAGTTGCGCTTAATGATTGATGGTGTTCTTTCAAGTAGATATATTACTGAAAGCCAGGCTAAAAATCTTGCCGACCGAATTGCCAATCTTTCCAATAAGCATTTTCGTTCTCACGTTAAGCACATTCATCTTTTATCTAATTACGAAAAAACTCAAAACAAAACAGTCTTCTACACACTAGAGTGTATCGATGAAGCCATTGAAAAAGGCAGACAAATTAGTTTTGATCATTATCGCTATATGTTTGATGATAGCTTAAAGCTATCCCGCCCAAGCCGAGTAATAGTTTCGCCAATCCAAATGGTAATTAAAAATCAGTTTTATTATCTGATTGCGGTTAAAGAGGAAGAGGGTCTTGGCAGAAACGATCCGGTTCGCCCTATGCTAAAGAGTTATCGTCTTGATATGATATCTAATCCAATTATAGAAGAGGATAAAATCATAGATGCTGAAAGACTTGAAAAATATGGTCAAAAGATAGATATCAAGAAGATCTTATCTTCTCATCCTAATATGCATGTTACTGGCAATCGTATTTGTCAACAAGCATCTTTTTTATGTAGTGAAGACATTATCGGTCTGGTTGTGGATAATTTTGGAACGAATCTAAAAATCAAAAAAATAAAATATAAAGATGAGAAAATCACTAATGAACTAGATTTTCGAAAAAAATATGTATTTTCACATTTAGTAAAAGTGACTTTAAATGTTTTTTATGATGATCTTCTTGAATTTGCTTGTGGATATCCGGAAGATGTATTCATTTTATCTCCTGATATTGCTGCGGAAGCTCAAAAGGAGTTATACAAAGGGCATCTTAACCTGTTGGATGATATTTTAGAGTACGATGAGTAAAAATCGGGAAACAAAATAAAAAGCCCGAAGTTTTTTAGACTTCGGGCTTTTATGCACCATAACTGGTACACGGTATTTATTATAATAACATCACAATAGATGATAAGGAGATTGTGATATGGAAGAAAAAATTATTGATAGTATGAGTGAAACTAATCTTACCCCTGCTGATTTTATTGCCCTTATGTTTGAGCGCACCGATGAGGATGGCATTCTTTACATTCCCGGATGGGGTTATATGCGACCAGGTTGGGAATGTAATGCTCCGGGCAGCACCGATATTGATAATAGTTATAGATGTAAGATTGATTGGAACATGCAGAAACTCGATAGAATACTCGAAAAATTCGAAAGAGTTTATTCCTCTATAAAGGAAATTGCTAAATTCTATGATGAGCTTGTGTCCGAACCTGAAAAAGCAGAAGAAATATTAAAGGACGAAACTTTGATTGATGTTTGGAATACATATTTGGCCGATCTTGATATCGGGGATTTTGATTCAGAAAAGTTTCATGAAATCTATGAAAAACTTGATGCTATAGCAGAGGTTAAAAGTATCGCAGAAAAGATCACTAAGGGTGAAAAACTAGAAAGTTTTGAAAAAGAAACCCTTTCTGAATATATTGATATTACCGTTTCAGAGGAAGAAATCAATTATCGTCAGTCCTACTTGAAACATTTGCATAAACAGGCCGAATTACGTCTCGGTAAAAACATTTGTGCGTATGATATTTTATTGCGTGCTTGGCGATTATGGAGATTGTTTTCTTTGGGCGCTCCTGAAATGATTATTTATAACGAAGGGCGACAGCTTGCAGCAGCAATGGTGTTACATGAATATGGCATTTCAAGAGAGGTAGTTGACAATAATATTCGCCTTCGTTTAGAAAGAATGGAACTCATGAGCGACGAGGAGTTAGATGAACTCTATCGCCCGCAAAAAACCAATACCAGAAAAAGTATGGCTCCATTATTTGTATATGAAATACTCAGAAATAAATCAAACTCTAAAACACACCTACGTCAACAGGATATTATGAAGGAATTGGAGAAATATCCGTATGAAATTTCACTAGAACGTAAGGCTGTTAGCCGGATTATTCATAATTTGATTGATACAGCGCAATACGCTGTGTTTTCTGATAAGACAGGCGTATGGGTGGAGCAGGAATAGGAATGGAATTGAGGAATTTATAATTATGAAAAACAGACTAATTATAATCAACCGTATGTATGCCGGGAAGTATTTAACTGAAGGCGAAAACATAGGTCATGAAATTATTAACCTTATCCGTTCTGATAACGGCAACAATTATCTGTGGCTTAACGCAGATGGTAATTGCGATATTTCAAAGTTTGTAGACAAACAAGGTACTAATATTTACGATGAAATTATTATGCTTATGGTAAGAATGTATGGGCATAGGCAATGGAAAGTTTTAGCTAAGGCTGAAATTAATATGGATTCGATATCTGATTATATGGTTCCTAAATTTAGTGAGAAATATCATAGGGTACAAGTCGAAAAAATCAAAGAAGAGAATATTTGCTATGGCGGGCAGCCATTAAATCTAGTGTTTAATAAAAATTATTTCAATGGTCATCTTCAAAGCGACATTGACATCTATTTTACTTTCAAAGCAGATAATGTGTATTTTCCCGTTATGTCTGCGGAAAATATCGAAAAAACGGTATTAGATATAACAAATATTAGTGGTTTGGCCAATCAGTCGCTCAGAATGTATTTTACCGAGGACAAAAACGCCGAAACATATGGGATTTTTAACGATATTATTGATGGTAAAACATTCGACTGGGAAAAAGAAAACACCACAGAAAAAGTAAGTGATGATTTTAGTGACAATGATGAAGATAAGGATTACTTCTTAAAAATCATTAATGAGGAATATAGAGAATTGACTTTTTCAAATCTTTTGGCATATTTTTTAAAGAATAAAAAGGTTATGTCTATGTTTGCAAAGGAAGTTTTAAAACTGAATGATTTTAATGAAGAATCCTACTCCATTGCTCGCGAAGAAAAGAATATAGATCTTTTTATTTCATCACCCAATCATTATATCATCATAGAAAATAAAATCCGGTCAGGACTTATTAGAGAAACCAAGAACATGGAAAAGAAAATTCGTGAATATTTTGGTGCTGAAGGCTCTAAATTTTTGCCACAAAAGGCAGACGAATTGTTAAAGGTATTTAATTCGGCTGATTATCATTATCAAACTGATAGATATTACGCATATGCTTGCGGATCCATTGCACAACAAAACAGAAAATCACAAATCAATGGATATGTTCTATTCCCTAACTATATGGTTCATAGCATTTCAAAAGAAATTGCTGATACGCTTTTTAAAGAAAACTATGCCTCACTTACATATCGTGACCTGTACGAGTTCTTTTACAGAATCAGAAAGAATTCGGAGCTCTGGAACGAGAGCGAAAGAAAATATCTCGATGAATATTTATTGGCAATAAAAAAGCATACAAAAGATGTCGATAATAGTTTTGAGGAAGAGATGAAAACTCGTTTTTATAAGCAAATTCAAAAAAACTAAAATTCACAAAGCACAATATCGCGAACACAGGAGAATGAAACTATGTATTATGCAGAGGAATTAATTCAAAAATGTACAGCAGAAGGAGTAGCAAGAACAATTGCTTTTCTGAGTAAATATCCAGATCAAGAAATAGAAAAACTAACGAGTCGCTACCAACAGATTATCGATGATATAAAGAAATACGAACTGAATGATTGCCGATTAGTTGGTGAAGATTTTGGTTTTATTGCTGTTCCACATAATGAGTTTCCCGATATTCCGAATGTTGTTCTTACAATTATAAATAAAGTGGAAGAAAACAATTACAGTTTGACCGGAATTACACATTTTAGTTGGTATTGGGGACAAACATTCAGCATTCCTGTTCATGAGAAGAGTATTGAGAAGTATGGAGTGGATGCAATATTAGGTGGAATTTTGTATCACATTACATATTACGATATGTCGGAAACAGAAATCAGGCCGATTCGGGATGAATTAGAAAAGAAAACGGATTTTTCGGTAACAAATCAAATAGATTTTTATAGAAATCTAAATCACGAAATTTGTATCTATCGAAATTCGTTATATAAGAAATAGTTTATGTAGTCATTGGAAAATCGGATGAACGAAACAGAAACCGTGTCAATAACGGTTAAATAACGAGTAAAAAGAGAAACATCTTGACCGAAATGGTTGAGATGTTTTTCTATGCACCAAATATGTCCCAATCAAAATGATAATATAAGAGTACACCATAAAGAGAGGGATGTAATTATGAATTTCTCGCCACAAAATAATAAACTGATTATTTTAAAAAACCAGCATGATAGTTCACGATATTATCCTTATTATGGATTTAGTAATTGCGAAAATCTTGATTCTATAGAAGTGGAATACGGACATCCGCATTTATATAGCATGAATAACTGTCTAATACGCAAAAATGAACTTGAACTCATATTAGGATGTAAGAATAGTGAAGTGCCGCATTTTATAACTAAAATCAATTATCCTGCTTTTTACAAATGCAAGGGGCTAAAAGAACTATCGTTACCTCTTTCTATCGAAATAATAGGAAGAAGCGCTTTTAATGGCAGTGACATAAAATCGATTAGATTTTCTGAAAACATTACAACCATCCAGGAATGCGCTTTTGAAAATTGTCTATCACTTTCAACGGTAACTTTTTCACCTTCATCACCGTTTTTGGAAAAGATCGGAGACGACGCTTTTCGAAATTGTTCAAGCCTTGTAGAAATAAACTTGCCCAAAAGCATTAAAAAAATAGGGCGACGAGCTTTTGGAGGTTGTGAAAACCTGGAAAAAGTTTATTTACCGGATCAACTAATAAAAATATCAAACAGCATGTTTGAAAAATGCAAAAAATTAAAACAAATGTATATTCCCGATAATGTAGAAATTGTTTCCTCCGGAGCATTTCAAGACTGTTCATCTTTGGAATATATTAAGTTGCCGAAAAATGACGATAAAATACGCGAAGATGTTTTTAAAGGTTGCACTAATTTAAAATATGTTGAAATCCCGTACGGAGTAAAGGAAATTCGTTCAGGTGCTTTTCGAGGATGTGACTCTTTGCAAACAATTTATATTCCATCGAGCGTAAACAAAATTGCTTGGGATGCTTTTAACTATATTAAATATTCTACTAACACGAATTATTCGTTAACTATCCGCAGTGCTGAGGGAAGCTATGCGGAGCGGTATGCGAAAAGAAATGGGTATGATTTCGTTTCCGTTACCGAAGAAAATACTTTCCCGCTTGTTTGTCCTGACTGCAATACAGAGATAGTGAAAAACGCAAAGTATTGTCATAACTGCGGAAGAAAAATAAGAGATGTATAAAAATGTTTGGAGAGAATTTAAATGAACAATAAACGAGCAGAACTACATTTACATACGAAATTAAGTGATGACATTTCGTTAATCGGTGTAAAAGAAATTGTTAATAAGGCGGCAGAACTTGGTCTTTCTGCTATAGCGTTTACTAATCTTAATAACGTGCAAGATTTTCCCGAGATTGCAACATGCGCCCCAAATACCGATCTTAAAATCATATATGGTGCTGAATTGTTTTGCATGGGAGTAAGCGGCAAGCAAGGCAAAATCACGTTGCTTGTGAAAAACCAAGCAGGGATAAAGGAACTTTATAAAATCATTTCATCATTGCATACCGATGGTGTCTGCAATTTGGTTGATTTATCAGTAGTAGAAGAAAATCGTAAAAATTTGCTCATAGGTTCTTGCGGTACTGATGGCGAATTGTTTAGTGCAATAGAAGGCAATAAAGCTCAAGATGAAATAGAAAACATAGCGGAATTTTATGATTATTTTGAGGTCTATCCAACAACGACTGAACGCCAAAAGGAAATAAATAAAAAAATAGTAAAATTGGGTGAAGCATCATATGCTCCGGTCGTTGCAACTAGCAATGCACATTATTTATCTTTGGATGACGCAGTTTGTCGTGATGTCGTACAAGTAGCAAACGGGTTTGGTATCGATGACAATAAAAATTTATGTTTACGAACAACTGACCAGTTACTTAATGAGTTCTCATACCTTGGTGAAGATGTCGCAAAAACAATAGTAATCAGCAACCCACAGTTGCTTGCTGGTTTTATAGACCCGGTAAAACCGATTAAAGATGGTTTCTTCGGTGTTGAACTTGAAAATGCTTTTGAGCAAATCGAAACCATATGTTATGACAGAACCTATAAGACATATGGAAATCCTTTGCCGAAAATAGTTTCCGATAGATTAATCTCTGAACTTGAACTCATTAAATCGCAAGGTTTTGCTTCACAATATCTCATCGCTTACAAAATGGCAAAACATATAGTCGACGAGGGACATTATGTCGGTGCTCGCGGGACAGCAGGAGCAGTGTTTGTCAACCATCTCCTTGGAATTTCAAATGTAAATCCGTTAGTTCCGCATTATCGCTGCCCTGTCTGTCATTATTTTGAAGAAAGTAATTTAGCCAGAGATGGTTTTGATTTGCCGGATAAGATCTGCCCTGTATGCAAAAAAGTTCTTAAAGCAGATGGACATAATATTCCTTATGAAAGTTTTACTGGAGTGAAAGGTAGCAAAATGCCAGATTTTGATATCAATGTGCCTTCTGACATGCGTCTTTCTGAAATAGATTATATGCAATCTATTTTTGGAAAAGATAAAATCGCAATGGGCGGAACAATATCGACTCTTTTTGAATACCGCATACAAGGGATTGTGAAGTGTTTTGAAATAGAAAATGACATTCAATTTACATCTGAAGAAAAAGCAAAAATAATTTCAAAACTTGATGGTGTTAAATCAAGCGATGGTATGCATCCCGGTGGAATAATGGTAATACCATCTGATATGGAATTTGAAGACTTTACTCCTCTCAAGAGAAATTGGGCACCAATTGATGTGACTCATTTTGATTTTCACACCTTGTACAACACTATTTTAAAGTTGGATGTATTAGAGGTTACTATCCTTGATTTTTTGGAAATGCTTGAAAAAAACACAGGAGTTTCTTTGAACAAAATCAACATTAAAGACCCTCAAATATTTGAATTATTTAAAAATGCAGACACAATTGGAATACCTGAATTTGAAAATGAATTTATGCAAAAACTTCTAATAAAAATCAAACCAACAACATTTGAAGAACTCATAAAGATTTCTGGCCTTGCTCACGGAACTAATGTATGGACTGATAATGGTGAGTGTTTGATAGAAAAAGGTGTTCCTGCTTCTGCCTTACCAACGCTGCGTGACGATATCATGAACGATTTAATGAGTGTTGGTATTGATAGAGAAATAGCATATAAAATGAGTGATGCAACTCGTAGAGGATTGTTCGCAAGAGGAAAAGCAAGTGACGAAACGGTAAACCTCTTTAAAGAGGTTTCTAAACCGCTTGGCGATTGGTATTTTGATTTTTGCAGTAAAGTACGTTATATGTTCCCTAAAGCACACGCAACTATATATGTTACTTATGCTCTTTATTGTGCTTGGTTTAAAAAGTATTATCCCCAAGAGTTTTACGAAGCATATTTAATTTGTTACTTTGAAGATGTTGATAACCTTACAGAAGAAGAAAAAGAAAAGTATAATATGATTAAAGGCATGCTTGGTAAAGAGTCTTGATGATAAAAAAGCAACGGCAGAGAATTTTCTCTGCCGTTGTTTCTTTTAATCAAAATACACCTCGGGGGGATCTAAGAATAAAATTCAATAAACCTCAATAAAAAAATCAGATGAATAAAAATGCCGTTATCGGCAAAAATACAAACAAAAGTCATTTTGCTTAATTGACATTTTGCCGATATTATGGTATACTAATAACAGCAAATTTGGAGGTAGGAACATGAAATATCTATCCGTTAAAGAGGTTGCTTTACTTTGGAATACATCCGAGCGTAGCGTTCGTAATTATTGTGCCGCAGGTCGTGTCCCCGGTGCTTTTCTTACGGGCAAGACTTGGAACATTCCAGAAAATGCTGAAAAGCCCGAAAGAAGCAATAAAAGCAAACCTGCACCGCAGACTTTACTTGATATTTTAAAAGAAGAAAAGCGAGGTCAAATTCACGGCGGAATTTATCATAAAATACAGATTGAATTGACCTACAATTCCAACCATATCGAAGGCAGTCGCTTAACGCACGATCAGACACGCTATATTTTTGAAACCAACACCATTGGCTTAACCGAAGAAGGTGTGCGTGTAGATGATATTATCGAAACTGCTACCCATTTCCGCTGTATCGATGAAATTATTGAAAATGCTAAATCGCAGCTGAGTGAAAAGTTTATAAAACATTTGCACTTTATCTTAAAAACGGGTACAAGTGATTCTAAAAAAGATTGGTTTGCGGTAGGGGAGTATAAGAAACTGCCTAACGAGGTTGGAGGAAATGAAACAACCTTGCCCGAAAAAGTATCGGAAGAAATGAAAAAACTCCTTGCTGTTTATAACAGCAAAGAGAGTGTAACTATTGAAGATATTATCGAGTTCCACGTACAGTTTGAGCGCATCCACCCGTTCCAAGACGGCAATGGCCGTGTTGGCAGACTCATTATGTTTAAAGAATGTTTAAAACACGGTATAGTCCCGTTTATCATTGAAGATAAAATTAAAATGTTCTACTACCGAGGATTGAAGGAGTGGAATCAGGAGAAAGGGTATCTTACTGATACCGTACTTTCTGCACAGGATACGTTCAAAGCGTATTTGGATTATTTTAGGATTGCATATTAAAAGTGATTTCTAAATTATCAAAAGTTTATTTCAAAGGGGAAATTGTACTTTATGAAGGGAGTATTCTGTAACAGGTAATTTAATTATTATATATAGAAAAACTGAAAGTATATTGATTGGAGAAACAATAATGGAAAAAAAGTATTTATATGAACCTGTTCCAGAATCCCTGCGTAAGAGCATGGAGCTTACCGAGAAATTGCGTGAAAGCGCATCTCCGATAATTGAACAGCAGGACAGAATACAGAGAATTGTAGATGCAGCGACAATACCGAAGATTGCCATATCGTCACCGGCGATGGATGCACTTAAAGAGATTACGGATAATAGTGCAGTCAGAGCGCTACAAGAGAACTCAGCTGCAATGAACGTTCTTACCGAAAATAGCAGAGCAATGCAAGCTATGACCGAAGTAGGTTCTGCTTTTGAGTCATTACATAATAGTGGTTTTCTTCATACGATGGGTGAGCTTGCAATTAAGTCTGCAATTCCATCCTATCAGTTTGAAAGTCCTGCCCTGAAAGCGATTGAAGCATGGAGCAATACTGCTGTGGCGAACTTGGCTACAGGGCTGACCGCACTTGTTACGAACCCTGTGATGCAGGAAATACAGTCTATTTCCTCTAACTTCGGTAAGTGGTTGCAGACAGTGGACTTCTCTCCGCTGACGAGCATCTTAGAAAATATTCAGAATATCGGCTTCGACTATGACTACGAAGAAGTCAACGAAGTATTTCTGAAAGCAATGTTTGATGCACGATGGTTCCCGTATGCAGGATGGATTGCTGATTTCAGAATCGTGGATGCAATGCTTGAGATTTTGGATACAAGCAGGGCAAGTAAGAA
>JAZNWI010000105.1:0-17063 GCA_045593305.1 Clostridia bacterium
TGCTGATTCAACATAGCCCTCAACCCCTGTAATCTGGCCTGCAAAGAATACCTTTGGATACTTTTTCATCTGGTAGTATTTATTAAGTATTCTCGGTGCATCAATATATGTGTTTCGGTGCATAACACCGTAGCGTACAAATTCTGCGTTTTGAAGTCCCGGAATCATTGAAAATACCCTTTTTTGTTCTCCCCATTTAAGATTTGTCTGAAATCCCACAAGGTTATAAAGGGTTGCCTCACGGTTGTCCTGACGAAGCTGAATAACCGCATAAGCATCGTCTTTTCCTGTTTTAGGGTTTGTTAGTCCCACAGGTTTTAAAGGCCCAAAAAGAAGCGTTTGTTCCCCTCTTTTTGCCATAACCTCAACCGGCATACATCCTTCAAAAACCTTTTTGTTTTCAAATTCCTTAAGCTCTGCCGTTTGGGCATTTATAAGCTCTTGATAAAAAGCATCATACTCTTCCTTTGTCATCGGACAGTTTATATAGTCCGCTGTTCCACGGTCATATCTTGCACCATAGAACACCTTGTCCATATCAATGCTTTCCTTTGTAACAACAGGTGCTGCTGCATCGAAAAAGTAAAGTCCCGAGCTTTCGGTTAGCTTTGCAATTTCGCTAGAGAGTGCATCTGATGTAAGCGGACCAGTTGCAATAATTGTGTATTGGTCAGGGTCAATTTCGGTAACTTCATCCTCATGAATGGTTATATGCGGATTTTCCTTTATAAGCTTTGTTGCAAACTCCGAAAAAACATCTCTGTCAACAGCCAGTGCTCCGCCTGCCGGTACTTTTGATACATCAGCAGCTTTCATCATAACCGAGTCAAAAAGTCGCATTTCCTCTTTCAAAAGGCCGCAGGCATTTTCAATTCTGTCGGCTTTTAAGGAGTTTGAGCATACAAGCTCGAAAAAGTTAGGGCTTTTATGTGCAGGCGAGTATTTTTTCGGCTTCATTTCAAAAAGCTCAACTTCTATGCCGTGTTTTGCCAGTTGATATGCCGCCTCACATCCTGCAAGGCCTGCGCCTATTACCTTTACCTTCATTTACCGGATTTCCTTTCCGCCTTGATTTCAAACTTACAGTTTTCATTTGCACAGTAAGTCTTTGCATTCTTGCCTTTACGCTTTAGCAAAATTCCGCCACACTCAGGGCATTTTTCCTTTTTAACAGGAGTATCCCAAACCATAAAGTCGCACTTAGGGTTATTTTCACAACCAAAGTATGTCTTTCCTTTTCGTGACTTTTTAGAAAGAATCTCTCCTCCGCATTTTGGACATTTAACACCTGTTTCTGTGCGGATTGCCATTGTGTTCTTGCATTCAGGGTATCCAGGGCAAGCAAGGAATTTTCCGAACTTACTGATTTTATATACCATCTTGCGTCCACATTTGTCGCAAACAACATCAGATTCTTCGTCTTTAATCTTTACCTTTTCAACAGCTTTTTGCGCATTTTCAAGGTTCTTTTCAAAATCAGGATAAAATTCCTTTAATATCTTAACCCAGTCTGTTTTTCCGCCTTCAACTGCGTCAAGCTTCTGCTCCATTCCAGCAGTAAATTCGATATCTACAATGCTTTCAAAGCTCTTTTTCATAATATCAGTAGTTATCATGCCAAGCTCTGTTGGAACAAGCTGCTTTTTAATTCGTCTTACATATCCGCGTGATACAATTGTTGTAATTGTCGGCGCATAGGTACTTGGTCTGCCGATACCGTTTTCTTCCAGAGCATGAACCAAAGCTGCTTCTGAATATCTTGCAGGCGGCTTTGTAAAATGCTGATGAGAATCAATGTTTTTGATTACAACCTTTTGATTTTCTGAAAGCAACGGAAGTGTTTTATCCTTTTCCTTTTCAACATCGCTTCCCTCAACATATACCTTCTGGTATCCCTTAAATATCATTTCAGAGCCTGTTGCACGGAAAGTGTGCGTTCCTGATGTTAAAGTAACATTTGTTGCTTTATAAACGCTGGCTGCCATCTGGCTTGCCGCAAATCTTTCCCAGATAAGCTTGTAGAGCTTAAACTGGTCGTTTGTCAGCTTATCCTTTACTGATATTGGTGTTATATTTATACTTGTAGGACGGATTGCTTCGTGAGCGTCCTGTGAATTTTTGCCTGACTTATACTGTCTTGGCTTAATATATTCCTTGCCATACTGCTCTGTAAGATAAGCAATTGCTTCCCTCTGAGCATCTACTGAAATTCTAAGTGAATCGGTTCTCATATAGGTAATAAGACCCACAAAACCGATTTTTCCGCCAATGTTTACACCTTCATAAAGAGTCTGAGCTGTCTGCATTGTCTTATGGGTTGCAAATCCAAGCTTTCTTGATGCATCCTGTTGAAGTGTACTCGTAGTAAATGGAGGTGGCGGATTTTTTATTACTTCGCTTTCCTTTACCTGTGAAACTGTCAGCTCTTTTGTTTCGTTTATAATCTTATCGGCTTCTTCGCCATTTTTAAGTTCTGTTTCCTTTCCGTTTTCACCATAGTACTTTGCGACAAAGTCCTTTTTGCCCTTGTCGTCAGTTAAAGTTGCTTCTACTGTCCAGAATTCCTGTGGATTGAAGTTCTCAATTTCCTCTTCTCTGTCGCAAATCATTCTTGTAGCAACAGACTGAACTCGTCCTGCAGAAAGACCTTTTTTCACCTTTTCCCAAAGAATCGGGCTTATTTTATAGCCTACAATTCTGTCAAGAACTCGTCTTGCCTGTTGAGCATTAACAAGGTCCATATCAATGGATCTTGGCTCTTTGATAGATGCCTTTACTGCAGTTTTTGTAATTTCGTTAAAGGTAACACGGCACTTTTCCTTTGGGTCAATTCCCAAAGCGTTGGCTAAGTGCCAGCTGATTGCTTCTCCTTCACGGTCCGGGTCAGTTGCAAGATAAACTTTGTCAGCAGCCTTTGCCTGCTTCTTAAGTTTAGTTAAAAGTTCACCCTTACCTCTTATAGTAATATACTTCGGCTCAAATTCCTTTTCCACATCTACGCCAAGCTGGCTTTTTGGAAGGTCAATAATATGACCCATTGATGCAGTTACTTCGTAATCCTTGCCAAGATATTTTTTTATTGTTCCAGCCTTTGCCGGTGACTCCACGATTAAAAGTTTCTTAGCCATCAGTTTAGCTCTTCCTCCTTAATTATACGTTCAGTTTATAGTTATTTCCGGGAATTTTTTGAATATGCCCAGAAAATTCAAGCATAGCAAGTTTTGTTGTAAGCTCACTTGCAGGTATTCCGCTCTTTCTTGCAATATCATCAATATGCATGTTCTCTTCAATCAATAACGATATTATTATTTTATCACTCTCTGTAAGGCCTGAAAAACGCTTATCCTCTATTGAAAGTTTTATCTCGTTATCAATCTTCTCCGGTCTTGCAAAAATCTTTGAAACCGTGGTTGGTTTCTTTATGTTAAGCCGTTCTATTTCATAAACATATTCACTTAAAATATCTTTTGCAGACCCGACTGCCTTTGCACCGGCAGACAGGAGATTATTTGTTCCTATGCTTTCCTTTTTGAAGATATTACCGGGAACTGCAAAAATGTCTTTGCCTTGCTCTAAAGCATAATTAGCAGTTATCAATGCTCCGCTTTTTTCAGGTGCTTCGATAACAAGCACGCCCTTTGATAAACCGCTTATGATTCTGTTTCGCCATGGGAAGCTTATAGGTTTTGTTTTAGCTCCCGGCGGGTATTCAGAAATTACCGTTCCGTTTTCCATTATCTTCTGCATAAGACCGCGATTTTCCCAAGGGTACGGATTGTCAATTGCAGTACCCAAGACTGCAACAGTTTTGTTTCCGCTACCAAGGGCTGCACGAGCAGACAAGCCGTCAATCCCCGATGCCATACCGCTTATGATAGTTGCACCGCAAAGTGCAAGGTCTTTTACAATATAATCCACAACCTTATGACCATAATCACTGCAATGGCGTGTTCCTACAACGCCGATACCCAGGATTCTGTCCCAATTCATAATCTCGCCACGCATATAAAGAACATAGGGTGGATTCTGTATAGTCCTTAAAGAGTCAGGAAATCTTGCATCATCAAAAGTGATAATTTCAGCGCCAATTTTCGCACAATTTTCTTTAATCTTTTCAGCGCTTTTAAGGCTTTTGTCACGAAGCTTTTTAAGAGTTGATGGTTTTACATTCAAAATGTCTGAATAATCGGTGGCTTCGTAAATTTCTTCTACCGTATCAAATTGTTCAAGTAGTGCATTTATATCACTTCCATAAACGCCACAAATGTCCGTAAGCCATACCCAATAAAGCAGATTATTCCCCATCATTTCCTCCAACAAAAAAATCTTCACATCATATACCATACTACAAAATGGTACGAATGTCAAAGATTTTTTTAAAATTTTCTATTTAATAGGAAAGTTTTTTTCAAAATTGTCCTTATCTTTTTGCTTCATAAACGAGCAAGGATGCCGCAACTGCCACATTTAAGGACTCAGCTTTTCCGTAAATCGGGATTTTCACAATCTGGTCGGAAATTGACAGTATATCATCTGTTATGCCGTTTGCTTCGTTCCCTACCACGATAATCGTTTTGCCTGAGTAATCTGCATCCTTAAAATCAATGGTTTTGTCAGAAAGTGCTCCGCTTATTACCTTAAAGCCATCTTCTTTCATCTTTAAAATATCGGCTTTTGTAAGACCGCATTTTGCCTTAATATGAAAAAATGAACCCATACTTGCGCGCACTGTTTTGGGACTGTAAATATCAACTGTGTCCTCCATCAAAAGAAGTCCGCAATCCGCCGCATCGCAGATTCGTATTATTGTGCCCATATTGCCCGGGTCGTTGACTTTGTCGCATAACAGGTATAAATCTCTGTCCAAAGCCTTATCGTCCTCCTGGGGCATATTTATGACCGCAATGACGCCTTGCGGGGTTTCGGTATCGCAAAGAGGTGCGAAAATTTCATCTGAAACCTTGTAAACATTTTCAAAGCTGAAGCTTTCTTGAAGCTTGTCTGACACCGCAATAAAATTAATATCAGCTCCTGCTGAAATTGCATCACGGACAGACTTTATTCCCTCAATAGTGTATTGGTGGTTTTTAATTCTCACCTTTTTAGTCTTTAAGGATTTTATGTATTTATATGTCTCATTTTTAGTTGAAGTAATCTCTTTTAACATTGATTTCTCCTTACTTTTAATTCATATACATACAGTATAGAATTCGTGCACAATTTAGATGCCACTTATTTTTTGTTAAATTCTTCATATCTCAAATCATATAATTCTTCATTCGTACATTGATTGCTAATTGCAATATAAAACTGTTCATCAGTTAACGAAGTTTTATTTTGGGTTGTAGAAGAATATATTTCCTGCACATCTCCCTCTTCATCAAATGCAAGAAAGCAATCTACAAATTCAACTTTTTCCGTCTTAACCATTTCACCTTTGGGGTTTGTATGCTCTGTATCATATTCAGAAGTGTATTGTTCTGCTTTTTCATACGCATCATCAAAAGACTCTGCATTTACAGATAATATTTGTTCTTCATAAAATTTTCTACAATCTTCACCAACAGAATAGGTATATATTACTTTCACTCCGTATTTCATACAAATACCTCACTTTTGAGATTTTTCCTTCACGGTATTAATTGATGAAATTAACATTCTACGAATTTGTCCACAATCATTTATTATTGACTTATATTGTTCATCACCAATATATCCTGTTCGATTAAGCAGTTCCAACCAATATTCTGATTCATAACATTCTTTCAATGCAATCTGCATTTTTGAAATAAAATCGGCTGTGCCGTGTGCATATTTTGCTTCGTGAATATTGGCACCAATTGATGTTCCTGAACGCATAAGTTGATTCGTTAATACACTTTCTCTTTTTGTTTCTTTGATGTTCTTACACATATTTATAATTTCAACTGCAAAATCTTTTGCTTTATCAAGCATTATGCTTTCAGCCATATCTACACTTCCTATAGTTTTTTAGCTAAATTTTGAACTCCGTTCAAAGCTAAATTATTTCGCTGTCGCTCCATAGCTAAATTGTTTCTTCGAAACAGCTAAATTAAATTCGCCTTATAGCTGACCGTAGGTCAATTTAGCTACGAAGTAATTTGGCGTGCGTCAGCACATTTAGCTCGCCGTAAGGCGAATTTAGCTGAATTCAACTTCGTTGAATTCATTATATCATATCACAAAAAAAATGGCAAGAAAAAGGAGAGTTAAAAACCCAACTCTCCCAAAAATTACAATTTAATGCATTGCAAGACTGTTATTAAGTAGTGTCGTACTGTAAATAAAATAAACATCCTGTTTATCAAAATCTATGAAATTACCTACAAAACTACTCTGCAAATAACGAATATCAACAACTGTTATCTTGCTGTATGCAGGAACCAAAAGCGGAACAAGACTGCTTGCATAGGAATCTCTGAAAACTATAAGATCTTTACCTGTGGTAGCTTTTTCATTCTCAATAGTCACAAGCGGTGTAGTTCCTGACAGGAACATTTCATAAGAATCCTTGCCCTCTGCCTTTTCCATGTTGTAAAGGTCTCCACTTTTTGCCAAACCTGTATCATAGTATTTAACTGTGCAGGAATTTAAGACATCGTTTGTGAGATACTTAATTGTATCAGGTTCTACAGGAAGTGCAGATTGTCCAAGATACACTCCGGAAAAAGGTTTTTCAAGAGTGTTTACAATATATTCTGACTTTGCTTCCGCTCCCATACTTTCTGCAACAAATTCAGCAATATCAATGATTTCTTCCTGTTTCCAGTGAGAATCTGTTCTGTAAAAATCGTCAATAGAAAGCATTGGAACAAGGTCGATATAGTCCATATAATCCACTCTGTTTTTAAAGTTTTCCATAAACTTGTCGTAATCTATTGACAAATACCCATTTTCTTCAGCAAGAAAATAGTTCTTATCAGGAACGATTGATAGATATACATTGACATCCTTGTCTTTTAAATAAGAGTTATACAAAAAATCAAATCTTTCCTGTGCATAATCAAGCATTTCATCATTTACCGGATATTCAATTTTTGAAATATGACCGTCTGCAAGATACAAGGAATTGTTATCTTTTTTGTTGAATACATATTCCGAAAAAAGTGCTTTTACGCGTCTGAAATAATCTCGTGCCGGAAAATTGTCCACAGTATATGTTTCAAAGCCTTTCATGAATTCTCCGGATAATATTGTCTGGACAGAAAGCTCCGGCTTTTCCGCAAGAGGTCTTCTTTCTGATTCTGAATATTCATGCTTTGGAAAGGTCCAGCATACAAGTGTTACTATAAATACTGCAGCAGCAATAATTAATGTTAAAACTTTACTTTTATTTTTCATACTTCACCTCTTAAAAACGGAAATACAAGAACGGGTTAAATGAACCGTCTGCCAGATATCCTGTGGAAACAATAATCAGCGAAAGTAACACTACAATTTCAAGAACATCAAATATGGCTTGTTTCCTGATTTTCGACTGTAGCCATCTCACGCCATTTTTTGCAAGCGGTGTCGCTCCAACGGCAGCAATAACTAAAACAAAGCCATAGTTTTTAAGCTGATACCAGAACTCCTGCGATACAAAAGGGATTCCGCCTTTTCCAAACATTCCGCCAAGTCTTACTACCGCCTCGGTCATATTTCCTGCGCTGAAAATCATAAAGCTTATAGCCACGAAAAACAAAACATATATGTGTCCTAAAAATCTATGTTTTTCAAGGTTTTTAAGATAGAAAAACTTTTCAAGGGTAAGTATAATTCCAAAATATAGTCCCCAGATTATAAAGTTCCACTCCGCACCATGCCAGAAACCTGTCACAAACCATACAATAAAGATGTTTAAAAGTAGCCTTGCTCTTTTTACTCTGTTTCCGCCCAGGGGAATGTAAACATAATCTTTGAACCATGACCCAAGAGAAATATGCCATCTTCGCCAGAACTCCGTGATGCTTCTTGAAATAAACGGATAATTGAAGTTCTCCATAAAATCAAAGCCGAATAACTTTCCAAGTCCTATCGCCATATCGCTGTATCCTGAGAAGTCAAAGTAAATCTGCAGCATATAAGCCACAACAAACAACCAGTGATAAAGCACTGAGCTGTCAGGTGTCTGCAAAAATGTTTCGCAAAGCTCACCCAAAGTATTTGCTATCAGGATTTTTTTTGAAAGTCCGAATATAAATCTTCGGCAGCCTTCTGCCGCTTTATCAAAGCTATGCTTTCTCTCCGTCAGTTGATGCTCTACATCTGAATATCTCACAATAGGTCCTGCAATAAGCTGCGGGAAAAGTGCAATATAAGTCGCAAGATTTATTGGGTTTTTCTGTACTGAAACATTACCCCTATAAACATCCACCGTATAGCTTAAAATCTGAAAGGTATAGAAACTTATACCTATCGGAAGTGCAAGTTTTAAAAGAGGCACTGAAAGTCCTGTAACCCTATTAAAATTAGCTATAAAGAAATCTGCGTATTTAAAATAAGCAAGTCCTGCAAGGCAGAGCAATATCGAAATTATCAAAAAAACTTTTGATAACAGCTTGCCTCTGAACTTGTCAATAAGCAAACCGCAAACAAAACCCGCAAAAACCGTTGCAATCATTAAAAATACATATTTCGGTTCACCCCATCCGTAAAATACCAGACTTGAAAGAAGAAGTACAGGATTTTTCAGAAATTTTGGAGCCAGAAAATAAAGCAATAGAACAACGGGTAAAAAATAGTATAAAAAAGGAATACTTGAAAATAGCATGTTATTTACTCCTTAAATATTTGCATGGCAAAAACCTAATGCCTTGTGCTTTTCACAATAAAAACGCCCGCTACTAGCGACCGTTTTTATGTATTAATATTTATTCTTCTAACGATGTCGGGCACATAACAAAGAATACTTTGTTTCCAACGCTTCCTGTTACCATTTCTTCTGCTTCAACACAGATGTTCCATCTGCGGTTTGCATTCTTCTTAAGATTTGATATAAATCCGGAAACATCTGCTGCATTTTCAAGCTCGAAAACATAGCCGATAAATGGAATTGAACCTATCATTGGCATAAACACTGCACCTGATTTGAATCCCTTAATTTCAGCATTGTCAAAGCCTGAAAGAAGACCTTCTTCAACCGGCATTGCACCGCCCATAAACTGGATTGCAGGGTTTTGAAGTAGTGCGTTTGCAAGCTCTTCAGTTCCCATTGAAGCTGCCTTTGCCTTGAAATCAGCAAGAAGTGTGTTTCCTAAAGTTTTAGCTGCCTCAGGTGTTGCATCAGGTGTTTTTTCAGGCTTTGCCTCAGGTGTTGTAACAGGTGTTGCTTCCGGAGTTTTCTCTGGCTTTGCTTCAGGTGTTTTTTCAGGTTTTGCAGTAGGTGCTATTGTTGGTTTTGCAGTAGGATCTGCTACCGGCTTCTTGTCTTCCTTACCATTTGAAACACCAGTTTCATCTTTTTCCTGATTGTCTGCTGTTTCATCGCCAACAGTTTCGTCTGTTGTACCTGTCTCAACAATTGTTCCGTTGTCATTTTCAACAACTTCACCGTTGTTTTTGCTACCACAAGCAGCAAGTGATGCTAGCATTGAAAGCACTAGCAAGATTGTAAGTATTTTTTTCATAATTTTATCTCCCTTTCGTATGTTTTCATTTATAATACTTTTTTCAAGCCAAAAAGGTTGCAAAAAAGAATTATTTTTTTCTTATTACTCCACATCATTTATTACTTCCCCACATTTTGGGCAATACTTCGGGATGCATCCCTTTACATTCATTAGTGAATATCCGCAATGCGGGCATCGGTAAAATATAAATCCTATCAATAGTGATGCTATAAAAATCACCATCCCGATACCGAAAAGCCATGGATTTGTAACCTCATTTCCACCATTACAACCCAATAGTGCTATTAAAATGCCTGCAATAAAGCCTATCCACATTACTGTTCTGCTAGTTTTAAAGTCCATATTACTCTCCTTAATATGCATAAGCATATCTGCCCATAAACAAAGTCTCTCCGCTTGTGTTATCACGGATTACAAAGTAGAACGGTTTATTAAATTTAAGTTCCATCGGTTCAGGCGGAAGTGCTGAGCCTGCCATAGCAAGGGCGGTTACAGCAGCAGCTTCTGTTCCCTTTTCGTCCACATTTATAAATGTTTTGTGGATTGTATTGGTAAACCACATATTACCTTCGTCAAACATCTTGTAAAAATCAGCCTTTCCTGAATCAAAAGCATCGGCTATGCCCATATTTTTAAGCATATCATTAAGACTTGTGGAATACTCAATCCTGAATTTTGGCATTGCCAACTTGATGTACTTGCTTTCAAAGGCATTATCATTGATTGCAGCGGTAAGCTCCTGTTCAACATTGATGTCACCATCTGCCATAATCATATACATTCCAACATCCAGGTCATCATAGCGTTCTGTATCAGTGTATTCACCATTTTCATTGAATTTATCCAAACGATTTTTATATGGAAGCTCTATCATTTTCATTGATTTCGTTTCTGCATAAGGTATCCAACTCGTTTTATTCATGAAATCGGTTGTTATCATTGTGCCGTCAGCGTTATTAAATCGTGCTGGTGCTGTTGCACCCTCACTGAATTCATTCTGCCATGCACCTTTAAAGTATATAGCATTTATAAGCATCGCCCAGAAATCATCAGTACTGTCAATAATTGTCGGGATTTTGCCATTAGTCTTATCGCTTACCCAACCGTTAATTTCCTCAACTGCATTTGCGTTGTTTACTGACTTTACTTCGGCTTCATAATATTCCGTTGCAATCTTCTTGAAGCCATCTTCGAAATTTTGCGATGTCTTATCTTTATTCATCCAGATAGAATTTGCAATATTTAGGCTTAAAATATCAGTTTTAGAGTACCTGTCAATTAAATTTGATGAAATACTATTGAACTCATCAAGACTTTTTATGCCCATAGCTTTTAATATCTGCTCCTGTGTTTCACCTGATGCACCGTTCGCAGCAAGTGCAAGAGCCATTTTAATTGACATTGGCGAGAACATATAGTTCTCATCCTGTGGCATCTGTGCATTCAATTTATCGGTAAATAACATATCCTCTGAAAGCTCCACAGTCCTTTTCAGCTTTCCAAAGCCTGCAAGCTCAACACATACCTGACCCTCGTCTGTCAGCATGAATTCCGCCATTTTTCTCGCTGGTGCATCTTTTGGCGTATCCTTTAAAAGTGCGATATATGTGTTGTTTGAAAGAGGATATGTACCGTCTGCAATCGTTTCGTCTGTTGGCATAACCCCGTCAATTGCAAGAAGCTTCAGCTGTTCATGCACATCATAAAACATATTCATGTTATGATAGTAATAATAAATACTGTAGCCAAGTCCATAGCCTTTAGGGTCGTCCGTTTTCGCAGCCATAACATCGGTCAAAATGTCAGACATTGTTTCTGATGTTTCTCTTTGAACTTCTTTGTTAATTTCCTTGCCGTTTAAGAAATGCTTTTCCATCTGTGCATGGCTGCCTGAGTCATTGTTTCTGCAGTATGGATACATAAGTGCATCGCTTCCGCCAACCTCTGACCAGTTATCATAAGCATCATTTACATAGATATTGCTAATCTGTTCTTTTGTAAGACCTGTGACTTCATTATCCTTATTTGTGAAGAAAATCATAGCATCATAAGCAATAGGAATAAGCTCAATTTCAACGCCTTTTTCTTTTGCCATTTCCAGAATATCACTTGCAGGATAAACTGATGCAAAAATCATATCAACTTCTCTATTTATAAGTCTTTGATATGATGCGTGGCTCTTTGAGTGCTTTTCAGGATACATCGGGTGTGCATTACCATTGCAGAAAAGCTCACCGTAAACCGCCCTTGTAAACGGATAGGTTGATGTTGAGCCGTCAATTATCGGCATTTCTTTATCAAAACCATATTCTACCGCAAGGTCTGATGCATAAAGCTGACAAGCACTTTCCAGATTATTTAAAATGTACGCAACTTCGCATCTTGTTGCTTCCTTTTGAGGATTTAACACACGAACAGGAGTGTCGTCAGGATTTTCATGATCAGTATAACCCACATCTGAAATGTAGCAACCGCCTATAAGTTCATAAGCTTCCTTTGCCCACTCTGAAATTGTATCTTTATCTGCAATATTTTCAACTGTTCTTTTTGCACAGCGAAGTCCCGCATAGCCAATGGCATTTGTAACCATAACGGTCAATTCTTCTCGGGTCACATTTCGGTTTGGTGAAAATGTTGTTTCAGAATCGCCTTTTACGATTCCACACTTATAGGCTGCCATTATAGCCGGATAGAACCAATCTGTTTTATATACATCATCAAAATTGGTAATAGCATGGGCTTCCGGCATATTATCAAGTCCCATAAATCGCATAACCATAGAAACTGCTTCTGCGCGAGTCACATTATCATAAGGTCGTGCCTCGCCTTTGTCATTTCCCACAATTACGCCTGTACGGGATACCCATTCCATGTCAAAGGCTTCGTACATTCCGGGTGTAAGGTCGGTAAATGTTATTTTTTCAGGCACAAATGCCTCGATTTGTCTATCCTTATCCTCCACAGGAATTGTGGCATGGATGTATCCGTTATAGTATGTAGACAAAGTTATAGGGTCTTTAGTGTCGCAGAATCGTGCAACCGTTCGCCATGAATCATTGTCTTTTATGGTTTCAGGGAACGGGATTTTAACTTTTACAAAGCGTTCTGCCACCGGATAACCATCGCACATAGCCTCTTCTGCAAAGCCTATGTTGGTAAATGTCAAAAGACTGCATAATGCAAGTATTAAAGCTGTTATTTTTTTCATAGCTTTCCCTCCCTTTCTTTGGTAATTCTATTGTATCATACCCATAGGTGTATAGCAAGGAAAACTTACAAAAAAAGACCCGCATACAGCGAGTCTTTCATCATATTATTCCAAACAATATAAAGCCTATTGTATTTATGGCAAAATTGGCAAACATGTGTACAAGCCAGGACGGATAAATGGTTCCGCTTTTCTCGTTCAGATAGTTAAAAATAAGTCCACCTGCAAAAAGTCCTGCCATAACAATTAAAAACATGTCAAGCTTGAACCAGCCAATCATCATGGCTATGTGATAAATTGCAAATACTGCCGCACTGAATATGTAGCTGAATTTTCTGCCGGTTATTCTTTTTAAGGTTAAAAATGCAAAGCCACGAAAGAAAAACTCTTCCAAAAGTGAATTTACAAAGGATATGTATATGGATACAAAAATAAAGTTTTTGCCTGTCACACCAATGTTGCCGGTTAAAGAACCGGTAATTTCAGAAAAATCAAAAACATCCTTTAGTAGTAAATATCCGCCCAGAATAATTGCATAAACTGATACGCACAACGGGAGTGCCAGCTTTATTCCGTTCTTTTTTGGCTTAAATATTTCTTTTATTGCTATGTCCTTATCGTAAAACGAATACACAAATGGCAGTACCAAAAACAGCACAAGCTTAATAGCTGATTTGATGAAGTAATCAGCTTTAAATGCTCCGTCAATCACCGCCATTAAAATGCAAAACGCAACTATTAAAGCAATCATAAGAATTGATTTTTTAGTATTTTTTGTCATATAATTCCTTTCTTTTAATTTATATTTTATTCTTTGAAACTCTTTTATAAAGACAATATACTACTGCCGTGCATCAAAGGCTTCTCCTAGAGGAGAGGCTCCGCCCCAGGCGGTGGTGAGGTGTTGTAGGGAACGGATTTATCCGTTCCGCTTGGGAATGCATAAATGCATCCCCTACAATTCCACCTCATCCGAGTTGCTTTGCAACCCACCTTCCCCTCAAGGGGAAGGCTTTTTTTCTCAACAAAATTCGACATATCCATATAGTTCGTGTCAAGACTGGAGAATAGTGAATAATAGGCCCTACTAACTTTTCCCTATTTTTTCAACCGCTTTTCCGTAAGTACCTTCCCTTAGAACCCGCGAGAATACTGGATTTTCTCGCTCCCGATAGTATATGTAAATATCAAAATCGGCAAACTATTATATTAAATTTTATACACAGTTTCTTAAAAATTCATTTCTACATTAATAGGGTAAAGATCTCCATATACATACTCATTAACCTGCTCCATTAGTTTCTTTTCATATTCTTCAACCCATCTCGTTGCTTGATTTTTTTCTTCTTCAGATAAACTATCCCACATTTCTCTTATGGACTTATTGTATTTGCTTTTTGTCCAATACTCGCTAACCATACTATAATCAGATGTTTTTATCCTATATTTATCTTCCTTAATTTCCATTTTAGGAAAACAACATCTTTCTCTTCCACCTTTGCCTATTTTTGTTGAAGAATATTTATTTTCTAATTCTTCCATAAGAAAATATTTAGCTATTTGAATTCTGTCTTTCTTTTCCTTTCGTTCTTTTATCATTTTTTCAGTGACAACACCGTTTTCTCTTGCAATTTGCTCTTGCTTAGCTTCAGGCGGCACCCAAGCATTATGACATCCACATATTGTAGTTGCCCACTGTCTCGCTTCTCGGTCATGGATAGCCATCTTGCCTTCGTCACCTGAGTCTTTTTGCACATACATGCTTCTCATACGATCTTTGTAGTGCCACTCCCAAAACTTTTGTGGCTCTACTTTGACTGTTGCTGTTGGCGTACTACCACTATTACTTTCAATCCACTTGAATACAAATCCAAGTATTAAAAATATAGAGCCGGTAATTAAACCTGTTCCATTTCCTGTGCAAAAAAATCCAAACGGGGTAAGTATAAAAAATATTGTACTTAATTTCACAACAGTGCCCTCCTATATTTTATAATAGATGTTTAATCTTCGTCTTTTATATTAAGTGTTTCTGCAAAGGTATGTATATCTTCACTTAACTTATTGAACATCTTTGTCATTTCCTCTAATTGTTCTAACATACTTTTTGGTTGCTGTTTCTTGCGCTTGGTCTCATTGTATTTTTTATCCGCAGCTTTTTTCGCGAGCCTACGCTGTTCCTCATATAGTTCCTTCTCTGTCAACGGAGTAAACTTCTTTATTATGCTATTATCTTTCAAATCAACCAAACAATTATCTATAATCTTGTAGCATGTATTTGCTGGTTCAACAGTAATTTTCACTAATGTTTCACAAAACTCAAAAGCATTATGATGGATATATCTAACCTTTGCTGGAATATTTAACTCCCTAATTTTTGTCCAATTAAACGCGCCATCAGATATTATTTCTAATTTTTCGGAAAGATGAATTTTCTCCAATTTTTCACAACCCGAAAAAGCACTTTCACCTATTTTTATTACAGTATCTGACATCCTAATTTCTTTGATTTTTTTACAGTTATGAAATGATCTTCTTCCTATGATTGTTATGCCATCTGGTATAACCACATTCTTTTCTCTTGAACCCTTGTAGCATTTCCACAACAGAGTATCATAGATTTCAAAAAGTTTGTCATTATTAGAATCATATTCAAACTGAGGAACAGGTCGCGGTGGAGGCTGATGTGTACTTTGATATTTTTCTCTATATTCTCTGTTTTTTTCCTCTCTGCAAAACGGACACAAAATTTTAGATCTTCCAATGCTATCAAAATTAATATGAAATTGAGTTTTACACTTTTTATGATACAATTCAATATTGCCATCTGTCTCGGCATCGCTTTTCCATATGTACTCGCCGTCAAATTTTTGTTCAATATAATCATAATATATTTCTTTATAATCAAGTTCGGATACATCTACACCCAAGTCAGCCAATCGCTCGATCACCTCCGTCGAGGGTAATGGTGATTCATTAGATAATATTCTATTAAGTGTGGTCACAGAAATGCCAAGTTCCCTTGATAATGCTGCTTTGGATATATTAAGTTCAAATAGTGCTTTCTCAATTAATTCTGAATAAATCACAAAATCACCCCATAACCATATTGTAAATTACTTTTTTCTCTTTATTTCAATGATATTTGACATTATCCAAGATAATTCTTACTCGTGTCAAGTCAGGTTAAAAAAATTATCCATTAACTACATTTTACCATATTCCACATGTTATATCAAGAAAAACATATATCAAAAAAACGGCTCGTTTTGAGCCGTTTAATTATAGGTTTTCTATCAGGTATGGTATTTCTTTTTCAAATTCAACACCGTACCAGTGCTTTTCTCTATTTTGCATTGTGGTTTCTATACATTTTCTTGTATAGTCTGCCGCAAGCTTTAGTGCTTCATAAAGGCTTTTACCTCGCATTAAGCCACCCAATGTGACAGATGAGAAAATATCTCCTGTGCCGTGGAATTTAGCGTCAATTTTATCATTTGCATAGTATGCAAATTCACCTGTTTCGCTATCGTACATAGCAAAGCCAAGCTTTCCTGCCTCAAGTTCTACACCTGTCAATACCGCGCATTTTGCACCAAGTCCACAAAGCTTTTTAAGTACATCCTCAATATATGCCTTATCATAGCCTGATTCAACATATGGAATATCAAGCATAAAGGATGCTTCGGTTAAGTTCGGCACGATTATGTCTGCTTTTGCGCATAAAGTTGCCATGTGACGAGCAAATTCAGGAGTAAAGCCTGTGTAAAGCTTGCCGTTATCTGCCATAGCAGGGTCAACGAAAACAAGAGTGTTATCGCTTTTTGCGTCAATAAATGCTTTCATCTGGTCTATCTGCTCAAAAGAGCCCAAATATCCTGTATAAATAGCATCAAAATCAATGTTTTCCGCTTTCCAATGCCCTATAATCTTCGGGATATCCTCGGATAAGTCACGGAAGGTGAAACCCTTGAATCCACCTGTATGTGTAGACAAAACCGCTGTTGGAAGTATAACCGCTTCAACGCCCATTGCAGAAATTATAGGCAGTGCAACAGTAAGCGAGCATTTTCCGAAGCAGGAAATATCCTGAACTGTAACTATTCTTTTCATTTTCTTCACCTCGAATAATTTATGCCTTTATTTTACAACAGGTCTGATAATATTTAAATCACCAAAACAAATAAATTTTATATAACCAGATTAGTTACATATTACTTTTA
>JAZNWI010000106.1:0-3606 GCA_045593305.1 Clostridia bacterium
CCTTGCATAATCATATAGTTAAATTCAAAGAAGGTCATACCTTTTTCCAAACGTTTCTTGAAGCATTCAGCAGCAAGCATACGGTTTACGGAGAAGTGTACGCCAACTTCGCGGAGCAGTTGGATATAGTTCAAATCCATCAGCCAATCAGCATTATTTACCATAATTGCTTTGTCATCGGTGAAGTCGATGAAACGGCTCATTTGTTTTTTGAAGCAAGCGATATTGTGCGCAATAAATTCCGGAGTAAGCATTTTGCGCATATCGTCTTTACCACTGGGGTCGCCTACCATACCGGTGCCGCCACCAAGCAGGCAGATGGCACGGTGACCAGCTTTTTGCATATGGCTCATCAACATCAAAGCGATGAAGTGACCAACGTGCAGGCTGTCAGCGGTGGGATCAAAGCCAATATAAAAAGTAACTTTCTCTTTCTCTAAAAGCTCTTTAATTTCTTCTTCGTGGGACAATTGTTTAATAAAACCACGTTCTTGTAACACGTCAAATACAGACATCTTGCAACCTCCTCAATATCTTAAAGCTTCTGTCAACGACAGAACGCCCATTAAACTATAGACCATATCATTATACAATATACTTAGGGTTTAAGCAAATGAAAAAGCCTGTACCAAAACTAAGAACAGGCTAAAAAATTTGACTTCTATTTATTCAAAGGTTATAATATACGGGAAGAAAGCCTAGCGAGTGGTTGCGCCATACTTTCCTCAAGGTATTTTGAATACGTAGAAAAGGCTGGCTGACATTCCGTTAGGCTGGCTTTTTACCTTTTATGGATAATAGTAGCTACTAAGATACCAAAGCCAATCATCAAAGACAAGGCTTCATATACGCTCATAGCTCCCACCCCCTTGCGGAGGAAAACCGGCTTCGCTAGGCTACAGTTATTATACCATAACCACTTCTCTATTTCAAACAAATATTCTAAAATGCAAACAAACTCCCTTTCCTGTTGGATTGGGAGTTGTTGTTTTTGATTTACTTTTTCTTTTCTTTAATATAAGGTTTATATACATCTTCAGGTATGTACATACTAGGAGTTATGTAAGTATAATACTTCGTTTTATCGTTAATCATAACTTTCATAGCTACAAGAGCCCTTAAATCTCCAAATGTACTTATAACAGCATATCCATGATGCCAATCAGTTCTAAGGTAAGGTTCTCCATGAAACAAAGACACTGACTTTGTAGAATGTGGTGGAATTATAGTTTTTGGTGTTTTTTCAGGTTTTCCAGCGTCGACATACTTCATTCCTGCTAAAAAAGGAACGCCAGAATAGTTTCCCAATTCAAAAAGTGACTCTGCCCAATCTATAACAACAACCTCATCAGACAGATTGCTCAATTCTAATTGTACCCCACTAACACCTAAAACATATTTAGTCCCTTCCCAATCTTTATAATACATAAGGTCATCGCGGAAATCTTTTTCTCTAACCTTAAAAACTTTTCCATTAGCTATATAAATATCTTGTGCATACACACCTAAAACATCATCAAATACTTTATACCTCACATCACTCAGATTAAACTGCACTTGTTTAACAAGCTCTTTAACATTCGGACCATCCAAGCGGATGGCAAAAGCAGTATTAGACAGCAATAACATCGCAAAAAGCATTAACAAAACTTTTCTCATAATGAAAACACCTCTCCAGAATACAGTTTACTTTTTAGTATTCAAATAGGATTTAAGGAATTCAATAATTCTATCACCATATTTATCAAAAATTTTCTCTCCACAACCAGGTAATTTCACGAAAGTTTCTTTTGAAAGAGGTAGATACGTTGCGATTGACACCTTAGGTTTGTGAGACAATAAAGGAATACGTTCTTTATACAAGAAAGTACTTAACATTTGAAGCAATTTCAAATCTGTTAATACTTTACCATCGTCATCACAAATTACATCAAAACTAGTAATTGGAAAGGAATCAGGTCTTTCTTCAGTAACAATTTCTCCAAAGTATTCGTATACATATGCTTTTATATAGTTTGTTTTAGTCTTGGGACTTTCTATATTATAAGGCTTAGTACTCTCGCCCTTCTCTCCCTTTTGAAAACATTGTTCATATGCAACATTTTGGTCATAATCTAAAATTCTATAATAAGCTTTTTCATCACAACCCTCTTTAATCATTTCATTTCTATGAGATTTCATCTTAGATTTTAGGTAATACACTTTTTTAGACACGTTTATTGGATTACTCCATGACACACCATCATAACTAACAAGCAATGAAAACTGACCTTTTTGGGGTAGTAAAATATCATATTTATACACAAACATCCCTCCAATTACTTATATTCCTTAGCCTGTACAAATTCTTACTAGAATTAACCACTCACACAGTTACTTTATAAAGCTCTACTCCTTCACTCTCAATGTTTTGGTAAAACGGATAATAAGAAATCTTATCGGCAAAATCCTTCTTATCACGCAACAATACAGAGACTAATACATCATACTCCAAACCAATTCTACTGGATTCATCTATAAACAAAACTCTGTATTCTTCCATCTTTTCTTTAGGACAATCCAAAAGAATCATTATATCAATATCAGATTCAGCAGTATTATCGCCACGTGCATAAGAACCATATAAAATAACTTTGTAAATGTCATCAGCCATTACCTTTAAAGCAGCCTCAAGTACTTCTTTCGTAACTTTTTGCAATTCTATTCTAGTGCACATCGTTTACCGCCTTGTCAATAATAATCTAGGAAGTTAGCCCTCTGTAAAACAGTATACAATAAAATTAAACATATCTCAAAAAATAAAAAAAGGACTACTTTCGTAGTCCTTAATTTTCAATGGTCGGGGATGCGAGATTCGAACTCACGGCCTCTTGTACCCGAAACAAGCGCGCTACCAAACTGCGCCAATCCCCGTAGTTACTAACACTTAACCGTAGCAACATAAAGTATTTTACTCGATGTTCAGCTAAATGTCAATACCTTTTTTCTAAATTTTTAGCCTTGAGTTACAACGCGGATGTTATCAACTTCAAAAGCCTTAGCGATTGCAGGGAGCAGTTCACGTTCAATGTTGGTGCGGTGCAATTCGCTATTAGCAACAATCAAAATACGCGGAGCTGCATAGTTGATATTGTGGATTCTGCTTACCAAACGTTTAAAGGTTTCTTCGCCAACCATTTCTTTCAAAATTTGCAGGCGAGCGAATACTTCCGGTTTTTCTTTTTCCATACGCAGTTCCAACGGAGAGAACGGAATGGTTACAACGCGGGGGTTTTGATTAACGACAAAATTTTCCTCGCCTTCGCCAGGAACTACTAAGTCTTCTCTAATTGCCATGAGTTTGACCTCCATAAAATTTATTTTGAAATCCTTACGAGCATACCGTAAGAGGTTAAAGTTCCCTATAATTATATGATAGGAATACTTTTCCGTCAAGAAGCAGGAAATTTCAAAAACAGGAAGAATACAACAGTATGAATTTAATAGGAGGGGTTTAGATATGTCCTTTTATGACGACTTTAAAAAATTTGCCATGCGTGGTAATGTTGTTGACTTAGCAGTCGGCGTTATCATCGGCGGCGCTTTCGGTAAAATTGTTTCTTCCTT
>JAZNWI010000107.1:0-1686 GCA_045593305.1 Clostridia bacterium
GGTTATCTTCAGAAAGAGCAGTAATTATGGAGTTAAATGAAAAATTACAAGAATTAAGAAAACAAAAAAGACTTACCCAAGAAGAACTTGCCAAATCGCTTTATGTGTCACGAACTGCAATTTCAAAATGGGAGGCGGGCAGAGGGTATCCCAGCATAGACTCTTTGAAATCCATAGCAAAATTTTTTGGAGTAACGATTGATGAACTGCTGTCTAGTGATGAATTGCTGATCATAGCAGAAGAAGACACAAAGCAAAAGAAAAATCATTTTCGTGACTTGGTGTTTGGATTGCTCGATTGCAGTATCGCAATGTTCTTTTTCCTGCCGTTCTTTGGACAGAAAGTAAATGCGATAGTTCAGGAAGTGTCACTTTTATCCCTTACCGAAATTGCGCCCTATTTGAGGATTTCATATTTTGTTGTTGTAATTGGAATTATAGTATCTGGAATTTTAACCCTTGCTCTACAAAATTGTTATCAAGCATTTTGGGTGAAGAACAAAAGCAAAATATCGTTAGCATTAAATGCACTTGGAGCGCTTCTCTTTATCATAAGTTCGCAACCGTATGGGGCAGCATTTCTGTTCATATTCTTGGTAATAAAGGTGTTAATGCTCGTAAAATGGCAATGATACGAAGAGTATCATCGTTGTGATGCCCTGTTTCTTTTGGTTGTTCATACCTTTTCTTAAAATGTGTTTAGGCGAGAGCTAAATACAAAAAAGGTAGGTTGAACAAATGAAAAAAGAAAACCAGAGAAACTTTTGCATTGCAATATGCATGCTTTTAGCATTTTTGTTATGGACGATAGCAATTCAATTTGTTGATGTGCAAGCAATCGGACCACAAGAATCAACCGTTGGATTGGCAACGATTAACCAGTTCGTACATAACCTTACGGGTGTGCATATGCCTCTGTATACTATCACGGATTGGCTGGGGCTGGTACCTCTTATGTTTGTAATGGGATTCGGCACTCTTGGACTTGTACAATGGATTAAGAGAAAAAATCTCTTAAAAGTTGATTACAGTATCCTTGTTTTGGGTGAATTCTATATTGTTGTGATGGCGGCATATATCCTTTTTGAAGTGTTTGTTATAAATTACAGACCTGTATTGATTAACGGATCTTTGGAAGCATCTTATCCATCCTCAACAACAATGCTCGTAATGTGTGTTATGCCAACTGTAATAATGCAGTTAAATACCCGTATCAAGAGCGATGTCCTCAAACGGTGTGTCTCTTCCGCAATTACCATTTTTGTTGTTTTTATGGTAATTGGCAGGCTTGTTTCGGGCGTGCATTGGTTTTCTGATATTGTTGGCGGCGCCTTGCTTAGCGCAGGACTTGTTCTGATGTATCGTGCTATCATCAATTTGAAAGTTAGATAAAAAGGAATTTATCGAGCAGATACTGGCTATGAATATACCTCCTTCCGTCACTTTGACGGAGGGAGGTTTTTTTATATTCTAAATCAGTCCAAAAGGTAAAAGGGAGGAAAAAAGCGCGCAGAGCACAGTCTCTGCGCGCTTTTCATTTTCTTCCATTGAACCCCTCCCACTAAATATGGTATGATATAAGATAACAAAACCACCAATACGTGTGAAATCGGCTCTCCAGTTTTTGGAGAGACATCATACATAGAAAAAGGGGTGACATTATGAAAAAACATTTATTGAGAAAGT
>JAZNWI010000108.1:0-2311 GCA_045593305.1 Clostridia bacterium
AGCCAAGCTGCAATCAAGAAAACGAATGATTATTTAAAGGATTTTGAAAAGGCTTGGCGAAGAAAGGTTGAGCAATTTCATACATCCATTTATGATGTTAATACCATAAACGGTTGGATAATACGGTTTGACGGAATTATATCCGATGCTCTTGAGCTTGGTCCTCTTCGTGAAGATGAAATTGAAATTCCCGATGCAATTCTGCGTAAGCTACATGAGATGCTTCCCGAGAATTGTATTGAGGGAGTAACCGTTTTAATCAAGTATTATATTACCAACAGACAGCCTGACACAGATTGGGTTGTTATATCGCATATAAACCTTGACGGTTATCTTGGCTATGGCACATTCACAAAGAAACTCCTTGCAACAATCCCCGAAGATATTTTAATTCGTTCAAAAAATCATGGCGTTAATCGATATAAAATCATGCCGGGATTTTTGCCATAAATGAAACAAGCGGAACCGAGATTTCTTCCGATTTCTCGATTCCGCTTTTCTTTGTTTAAGGTGTGTCACATTTTGATATACCTGCATAAAACACCGCCAGAGCTTTACTCCCCAGTGGATAATGCGTCAGTTATTACATCTCAATTCTTGTATTTATTCCATCATAATCTTACTTTTTTCAAACACCTTTATAAGTATTGTTCCAATGATAATCCCTGCAACACCCTGTACTGCGTTTGCAGGAATGTTTACGATTGAAGGAATGAAGCCATATAAAAAGCCTTCAAATACGAAGTATCCTAAAACCATTACGATTTCTGCAACAATTCCGCTAATAATTCTTGAGGGTAGATTTCCAATTTTATTTCCGAGAATTTTGAAACCATAATATGCAATAAGTGCCATAAGCCCTTTAATTACAAAGGTGGCAGGTGCATATGTAACATATCCGGAAAAGATGTCTGCAAGTGCCGAACCGACACCTGCCGCCGCAAATCCGTAAGCTGGCGATAAAAGCCATCCTGAAAGAAGTACAACACAGTCACCTAAATTCAAATATCCTTTAAGCGGTGATGGTATTTTGATAATCATTGTTGCGACACAGCATAGAGCTGCAACCAAGGAAGCCATAACTATTTTTTGAGTTTTTGTTTTCATTTGCTTTCCTCTTTTCGTTTTTATAATATATCAATGTGCTCGCCGTTTAATGCTTTGTTCATGCTTCTGACCGCACAGAATTTACCGCACATAGAACAGCTTTCCTCAATTTCAGGTTTTCTGTGATCACGAATTTTCTTTGCAGTTTCAGGATCTATGGAGCATTCCCACTGCTTTTCCCAATCAAAGTTTCTTCTTGCATCAGCCATAGCATCGTCAATATCTCTTGCGTGCGGAATATGCTTTGCAATGTCGGCTGCGTGTGCCGCAATTCTTGATGCTATGATTCCTTGCTTCACATCATCAACATTTGGGAGAGCTAAGTGTTCTGCAGGAGTTACATAACAAAGGAACGCCGCACCTGCCGATGCTGCTATCGCACCGCCGATTGCTGAAGTTATATGATCATAGCCGGGTGCAACATCAGTAACAATCGGTCCTAAAACATAGAAAGGTGCGCCCATACAGATTGTCTGCTGAAGCTTTATATTTGCTTCAATCTGATCAAGAGGCATATGTCCCGGACCTTCTACCATAACCTGCACATCCTTTGCCCATGCTCTTTTTGTAAGCTCACCAAGTCGGACAAGTTCTTCTATCTGACAAACATCGCTTGCGTCTGCAAGACATCCGGGGCGACAAGCATCTCCAAGAGAAATGGTTACATCATATTCACGACAGATGTCGAGTATTTCATCGTAATATTCATAGAAAGGATTTTCCTCACCTGTCATACTCATCCACGCAAAAACTAAAGAACCGCCACGGGAAACTATATTCATTTTTCTTTTGTGGTTTTTTATCTGTTCTATGGTTTTTCTTGTGATACCGCAGTGAATGGTTACAAAGTCCACGCCGTCCTGAGCATGAAGTCTTATGACATCAATAAAATCCTTTGCAGTAAGTGTGTCTAAATCTCTTTGATAGTGAATAACGCTGTCATATACGGGAACTGTTCCTATCATAGCAGGACATTCGCTTGTCAGCTTTTGTCTGAATGGTTGGGTATTGCCGTGAGAGGATAAGTCCATAATAGCTTCTGCACCCATATTAATTGCAGCCATAACCTTTTCCATTTCAATGTCATAATCTTTGCAGTCTTTGGATACGCCCAAGTTTACATTGATTTTTGTGCGAAGCAAAGAACCAACACCGTTTGGATCTATACAGGTATGTAATTTGTTTGCACAAATTACAACCTGCC
>JAZNWI010000109.1:0-13859 GCA_045593305.1 Clostridia bacterium
GATGCCGATATAAGAATTGTTGATAGTATGAATTTCTCTGTTTATATTGCGGAAGCTGCAATCAGACTTCGTACGCTTTTAAATGACGGCATGGAACTTGATGACGCAATAGCGAAGGCTTTAGAGGTTAATGATGAATATGAAGCATACCTTTTAGTTGATACCTTAAAATACCTTGAAAAAGGCGGAAGAATAACAAAGACAGCAGCGATTGTCGGCGGACTTTTAGATATTAAACCGGTTTTATCTATAAGAAACGGTCTTGTTGAGCCTATTGATAAGCTGAGAGGTAAAAAGAAGCTTCAACAAAAATTAGTTGAGCTTATGAGAGAAAATCCGGACTTTGACGAAGATGCAAAAGAATTTTTTGTCATTGATTCAGATAAAGAGAATGGCGATAAGTTAGTAGAAGTTCTTTGCGAAAAATTTGATATTCCGGATGTAAAACGCAGATATTCCTTTGGACCTATTGTCGGAACACATACAGGAAGCGGAGCATTTGCAGTAGCATTTAAGAAAAAGAGGTAAGATATGAAGTATATTGTAATTTTGGGAGATGGAATGGCAGATTATGCCGTAGACGAATTTGACGGAAAGACTATACTGGATGTGGCAAATAAGCCAAATATTGATTTTATGTCAGAACATGGTGAACTTGGAACTGTTAAAACAGTTTTAGACGGTATGAAGCCGGGAAGCGATGTTGCAAACCTATCTGTAATGGGATATGACACAACAAAATGTTATACCGGACGCTCACCACTTGAGGCTGCAAGTATAGGTGTTGTTTTAAAAGATACTGATGTAACATTCAGAACAAATCTTGTTACTTTGTCCGGCGAGGAAAATTACGAAGACAAAACAATGCTTGATTACTCAGCCGGTGAGATTTCAACAGAAGAAGCAAGGGAACTCATTGAAGCAGTTGAAAAAGAGCTTCACACAGAGTATGCACACTTCTTTGCGGGAGTAAGTTATAGACATCTGCTTGTTTGGGCAAATGGTAGTACAAATGTTAGTCTTACACCTCCACATGATATTTCTGATAAGAAGATAACAGATTATCTTCCAAAGGGTGATAATGCAGAAGAGCTTTTTAATCTTATGAAAAAATCAGAAGCTATCCTTAAAAATCATCCTGTAAATAAGAAAAGAATGGAAGCAGGAAAAAATCCTGCAACTTCAATCTGGGTTTGGGGTGAAGGCTCAAAACCACAGCTTGAGAATTTCTATGAAAAATATAACCTTAAAGCAAGTGTAATTTCTGCAGTTGACCTTATAAAAGGTATCGCAAAATGTGCAGACATGAAATCAATTGATGTAGAAGGTGCAACAGGTAACTGGGACACAAACTTTGACGGAAAGGCACAGGCTGCTCTTGATACACTTCTAAAAGACGGGGCTGATTTTGTGTATGTACACATGGAAGCACCGGACGAATGCGGTCATCAGGGAAATGCAGAAAAGAAAAAGCTTTCTGTTGAGCTTATTGATGAAAAAGTAGTAGGATTCTTAAAAACAAAGCTTGAAGAAGCAGGAATAGAATATAAGATGCTAATTCTTCCTGACCATCCTACACCAATCAAATTAAAAACACATGTAAGTGACCCTGTTCCATATATAATTTATGATTCACGAAAGAACGAAGGCTCAGGACTTACATATAACGAGGAAAATGCTAAAAGTACGGGCATTTATATAGATAAAGGTCATAACTTGATGAAACATTTCATTGAAGAATGAGGGATAACTCGTGAGTAGTAAAAAGTTAAAATCAAAAACTTTAGCACGATACTTGCTTGCATTGATTTTGGTATTAATAGTCTTAATTACTGTACCAAAGCTGGCTAGTGCATTTGGATATGTACTTTGGCTGTTTGCACCATTTATTACTGCATATATTGTATCGCTTATCGTGAACCCGATGGTACACGGCATAGAAAAAAGATTCCACCTGCCAAGAAGTGTATGCGCAATACTGGTAATTGTTTTAACGGTCGGTGTTTTAGGCGGAATTGTAACAGGTATAGTATGGAAAATTGTTGATGAAATTCGAAATGTCTATGAGGATTTGCCACAGATCTATGAAACTGTACGCATTACCTGGATAAAAATTACTGATTTCTTTTCAGATTTTGTAGCGATGCTTCCTGAAAATTTACAAAAAGTATTTGAGGATGCCGCAAATGGGGTTATGGAGTGGTTTGCGGATATTGCAACCAATACTCAGATTATGCGTTCAGCAGGAAATATAGCAAAAAAATTACCAAGCATTTTTGTTGTCGCAATCGTATTCATATTGTCTCTTTTCTTTATGATTACCGATGCTAAACGAGTGTCAGTAGCTGTAAAGAAACCGTTTTCAGAAGAATTTGTTCAAAAAATGAAAGAATTCAAAGAAGACCTTAAAAAAAGCTTAGGAGGATATGTAAAAGCACAGCTTACAATTATGTGTATATCCTTTACCATATTATTGATTGGTCTTTCAATTCTTGATGTTGATTATGCTCTGATCATTGCACTGGCAGTTGCAATTTTAGACGCTTTGCCGTTTTTTGGAAGCGGTGCTGTTTTATGGCCATGGTCAATTATATCATTTATAATGGGCGATGTTTTGATGGGCGTTGGTCTTGTAATAATTTATCTGGCAGTGATACTTATGCGTCAGTTTGTTGAGCCGAAAATTGTTAGCCAAAATATAGGTATTCATCCGCTTATGACACTTATGTCTATGTATATCGGATTCAGAATATTTTCAATTGGCGGTATGATTTTAGGGCCTCTTACAATGGTAATGCTTGTGAGCCTATACCGTACCGGAATTTTTGACGGAGTAATTACATCGGCAAAAAACCTTTTAGCAAGGTGTGGCCGTGAAATAAAGAGTTTTACAAAATCTTTAAATGATGAGGAGAAGAAAAATGGGGAATAAATTTTATATTACCACAGCTATTGCGTATACATCACGCAAACCGCATATCGGTAATACTTACGAAATAATATTAACAGATGCTATTGCAAGATTCAGAAGATTTTTGGGAGATGATGTGTTCTTTTTGACCGGAACAGATGAGCATGGCCAAAAAATTCAGGAAATAGCAGAAAAAGAGGGAGTAGCACCAAAAGCGTATGTTGATGTAATCGCCCAGCAGATTAAAGATATAGCAGACATGCTTAATGTTAGCTATGACCACTTCATCAGAACAACTGATGAATATCATGTTGAGGCAGTTAAAAAGATATTTAAAAAGCTTTACGATCAAGGTGATATTTATAAATCTGAATATGAAGGACTTTACTGCACACCTTGTGAATCTTTCTGGACAGAAACCCAGCTTGTGGATGGAAAGTGTCCTGACTGCGGCAGAGAAGTTAAGAAAACAAAGGAAGAAGCCTACTTCTTTAAAATGAGCAAATATCAGGATAAACTCATGAAATATATTGAAGAAAATCCTGAGTTTATTCAGCCGGAAGCTCGTAAAAAGGAGATGGTAAATAACTTCTTAAAACCGGGTCTTCAGGATTTATGTGTTTCCCGTACAAGCTTTACATGGGGAGTTCCTGTGGAATTTGATCCAAAGCATGTTGTTTATGTATGGATTGATGCGCTATCAAACTATATTACTGCACTAGGCTATTCACCGGACAATAAGGGCGAGCTTTACAACAAGTATTGGCCTGCTGATGTGCATATTATTGGTAAGGACATTCTAAGATTCCACACAATTTACTGGCCAATTATGCTTATGGCATTAGGCGAACCACTACCAAAACAGGTATTTGGGCACCCATGGATGCTGTTTGGCGAAGAAAAAATGTCAAAATCCCGCGGAAATGTTATTTACGCTGAAGATTTAGTAAGACATTTTGGCGTAGATGCCGTAAGATATTACTCGCTTCACGAAATGCCTTATGCACAGGATGGTAACATCACATATGACACATTTATCGCAAGATACAACTCGGACCTTGCAAATACTTTAGGAAATCTTGTTAACAGAACTGTTGCAATGATAAACAAGTATTTTGGCGGCGTTATCGGTGACGGAAACACATCAGGCGAATTTGACGAAGATTTAAAGAGTGTTTGTCTTGCAGCTATAGAAAATGTAGTTAAGAAGATGGAAACTTGGCATATTGCAGATAGTCTTGATGAAATCTGGAAGATTGTTGACAGGGCTAACAAGTACATCGACGAAACAACACCTTGGGTACTTGCAAAATCTGATGAAACCAAACCGCGTCTTAACACTGTTTTATATAATCTTGCAGAAACAATCCGTATAATTGCAGCACTTTTAAAATCTTTTATGCCGGAAACTGCAGAAAAAATTGCAAAACAGATTGGTGCTACTGAGCTTTCTTACGAAAGCACAAAAACATTTGGTGTTTTAAAGCCTGGAACAAAGGTGGAAGAAGCACAAGTATTATTTGCAAGAATAGATGCTGAAAAGAAAATGGAAGAAATTGCGGCAGAAAATGAAGAGGACAAGATAGAACTTGCGCCTTTTAAAGATTATTGCGACTTTGATGATTTTGAAAAGCTTGATTTAAGAGTTGGTAAAGTAATTGAATGCGAAAAGGTTGAAAAATCTGAGAAGCTTCTAAGATTTACTCTTGAGGTTGGAAGCGAAACAAGACAAATTCTGTCAGGAATTGCAAAATATCATAAGCCTGAAGAACTAATCGGTAAAAATGTTATCTTCGTGGCAAACTTCAAGCCAAGAAAGATGATGGGTATGGAATCGCAGGGAATGATATTATCTGCAGAATTTGGCGAGGGACTTACTGCATTAACAACAATTAATGATATTCAAAGCGGTGCTGAAATCGTTTGATAAGGGAAAGGAAATAACTACAATGAGAATGAAAAACTTGTTGGTACCAACACTTCGAGAGGTACCTGCAGAAGCAGAGATTACAAGTCATAAGCTGATGCTTCGTGCAGCTTATATAAGAAAACTTGCGGCAGGAATTTACTCATATCTGCCACTTGGTCTTAAGACTTTAAAGAAAGTTGAACAAATTGTTCGCGAAGAAATGAATAACGCAGGAGCACAGGAACTTTTGATGGCGGCACTTCTTCCTGCAGAAGCTTATCAAGCGTCAGGAAGATGGGATGTTTTTGGACCTTCAATGTTCAAGCTAAAGGACAGAAATGACAGAGATTTCTGTCTTGGACCAACACACGAAGAGTTATTTACTCAAACTGTAATTGATGAAGTTCGTTCATACAAAGAATATCCAATGACCCTTTATCAGATTCAGACAAAGTATCGTGACGAGGGAAGACCAAGATTTGGTCTTATGCGTGGTCGTGAGTTTATCATGAAAGATGCTTACAGCTTCGACCTTGATGAAAAGGGACTTGATATCTCATACAAGAAAATGTATGACGCATATTGTAGAATTTTCGATAGACTAGGTCTTGACTATACTATTGTTGATGCTGACTCAGGTGCTATGGGTGGTAGCGGCAGCCAGGAATTTATGGTAAAATCACCGGTAGGTGAAGACGGAATAGCATACTGCGATGCCTGTGGATATGCGGCAAACTACGAAAAGGCAGCATGTATTCCACAAGATAAGGAATATCCTCAAGGCGACCTTGAAATGACTAAAATTGAAACTCCTGATGTTCACACCATTGAAGAACTTGTAGCATTTTTAAATTGTGATGCACATCTTTTTGCAAAAACAATCATTTATAAAGCAGACGATAAATACATAGCTGCAATGGTACGAGGTGACAGAGAGATTAACGAAGTTAAACTTAAGAACCTTGTAGGTGCAATTGATGACCTTGAACTTGCAGCACCGGCTATTGTACGCGATATTACAAATGCACAGGTTGGATTTGCAGGCCCTTGCGGACTTTCAATCCCTGTATATGTGGACCTTGAAGTTGCAAATATGAAGAATTTTGTAGTAGGTGCTAATGAAACAAACTATCACCTGACAAATGTAAACATTCATCGTGATTTTGAGCCGACCGAAATTGCTGACATAAGAGTAATTGAAGACGGAGATATCTGCCCAAAGTGCGGAAAGCAAATTAAGACTGCACAGGGAATAGAAGTAGGACACATTTTTAAACTTGGAACAAAATACTCTGATGCTTTAGGTCTTGATTATCTTGATGAGTCAGGAAAACCAAAAACAGTTGTGATGGGTTGTTATGGTATCGGTGTAACAAGATGTTTGGCTGCTGCAATTGAACAGGGAAATGACGAAAATGGAATAATCCTTCCGGTTTCAATAGCTCCATTTGAAGCAATTGTAATTCCTGTAAATGCAAAAGATGAAGAACAGATGGCAATGGCAGAGGATATTTATAATGAGCTAAAGACAGCCGGAATTGACACATTGATAGACGACAGAGCTGAGCGTGCAGGTGTTAAATTCAAGGATGCTGACCTTATTGGCATTCCTCTTCGAATTGTAGTTGGTAAAAAGTGCAACGAGGGAATTGTTGAATTTAAGAAAAGAAAAGACGAAAATGCAAGCGAAATGACAGTTAAAGAGGCGACAGAAAACGCAATTAAGTATATCACGGAAAACAGATAAAATTGTTTAGGGGGATATTATGAGTTTTTTAAAAAATCATAGAAGAACTATACTTTTATGCTTAGCAGATGCTGTAGCAATTGTTTGCTCATGCTTGTTTATGTATCTGGTGCTAAATCTTAGCTTCCAATACAGAATTATTCCTGTGCAGCTAGTTGCTGGAAATGTTGTGCTTAATATAACTCTTATTACAGTGTTTGACATTTTTGGAATGTGGATCTGTAAGGTATATAATAACATCTGGAGATACGCTTCTATCAAAGATTTCTCCAAATGTATTGGCGGTATTTTACTAGGTACGGTATTTCTATATATATTTAGGGTTTCGGCGATTATTGCTGAAAGACCTTTTGTTAGCTCAGATATATTTATTTTTACGAGCATGGTGCTTTCTATACTTGCGGTACTTGTTTTACGAGTGGGATATTTTTATCTTTATAATAGTATTTCATCAGCTCCACACGGAAAAAAGAGCAGAACTTTGATTGTTGGTGCAGGAGATGCTTGCCGAAGAATCATAAGTGAAATGAAAAATCCGGACAGTAAGTATAAGCCGATAGCTATAGTAGATGATGACCCGGTAAAAATAAACAGAAAACTACACAATATTCCGGTTGTGGGAAAAATTAAAAACATTCCGGAAATAGTAGAAAAATATCATATCAGGACAATTCTTGTTGCCATGCCTTCTGTAACAGGTAAGGAAAAAAAGAGAATTATGGGTATATGCTCTGAAACCGTCTGTGAAGTAAAGACGATTCCTCACTTATATGAACTTATTATGAGTGCAGATATTTTGGGACAGGCTCAGGCTATCAATGTTGAGGACCTTTTAGGAAGAGAAGTTATAAGGTTTGATAACCAGGAAGTAAAAGATCTTCTTCGTGACAAGGTTTGTATGGTAACCGGGGGCGGTGGTTCAATCGGTTCTGAACTTTGCCGCCAGATTGCAAAATTTAAGCCTAAAAAACTAATAATTGTTGATATTTATGAGAATAATGCTTATGATATTCAGCAAGAGCTTCTTTCAAAGCACCCTGAACTTGATCTTGATGTAAGAATTGCATCTGTCAGGGATTATGATAAGATTAAAGTGCTTTTTGACATGTTCAAGCCGGAAATTGTTTATCATGCGGCAGCACATAAGCATGTGCCTTTAATGGAAACAAGCCCGGAAGAAGCAATTAAGAATAATATTATAGGTACATATAATGTTGCAAGTATTGCGAACATGTATGATGTAGATAAATTTGTACTGGTTTCTACAGATAAGGCAGTAAACCCGACAAATGTTATGGGAGCAACAAAACGGTGCTGTGAAATGATAGTTCAGTATTTTGCTCAAAAGAGTACAACGACTGAATTTGTAGCCGTAAGATTCGGTAATGTTTTAGGTTCAAACGGCTCAGTAATACCTTTATTTGAAAAGCAGATTAAAGCAGGAGGGCCGGTTACTGTTACACATCCTGACATTATCAGATACTTTATGACAATACCTGAAGCAGTTTCTTTGATTCTTCAAGCAGGAACAATTGCACAAGGTGGCGAAATATTTGTTCTGGATATGGGTGAACCGGTTAAGATTTTAACTCTTGCAGAGAACCTGATTAAGCTTCACGGAAAAATTCCATATCAGGATATTCCTATTGAATTTTCAGGTCTTCGCCCGGGAGAAAAGCTTTTTGAAGAGCTTTTAATGTCGGAAGAAGGACTTCGTGAAACAGCCAATAAAAAGATTTTTATAGGTAAGCAGATAGAAATAAATGAGGAAGAGTTTATTGCTTCAATTGAGCGCATTCGCCAAATTGCAAATAGTAATAATTCTGATGAAACTGTTGCCGAGCTTGAAAAAATTATTCCTACATTTAATCATGTTATTATTAAATAATACCACAACTTTTGAAAGGGAATTTCATGTTAGACTTGCTTAAATTGTTTTTAGCCTTTGCAAAAATCGGTGCCGTTACTTTTGGCGGTGGATATGCAATGCTACCGATACTCCAGAGGGACATTGTTTCAAAGCATAAATGGGCAACAGAGGACGAACTTTTGGACTATTTTGCGATAGGTCAATGTACTCCGGGTGTGATTGCAGTAAATACCGCCACCTTTGTTGGATATAAAAATAAAGGCATTTTGGGCAGCATCTTCGCTACTTTAGGCGTTGTTTTTCCATCTGTTGTTATTATAACCATTATAACTGCATTTGTTAAGAATTATGCTGAAATAGAAATGGTACGCCATGCATTTAATGGCATAAGAATTTGTGTTTGTGTGCTGATTTTTAATGCTATACTAAAACTTGCAAAAAGCTCGCTTACAGACAAATGGACATATATAATTTTTGCAATGGTTTTTGCCCTTTCAATTTTTCTTGATGTTTCTTCCGCACTACTTGTGTTACTTGCAGGAGTTGCTGGTTTTTTAATCAAGAGATTCTGTGAAAAAGGAAGGGAGGAGTAATATGATACAATTATTCTTTGCTTTCTTTAAAATAGGTCTGTTTGCTGTCGGGGGCGGACTTGCAACACTACCATTCTTATATGAACTTGCAGAAAAAAATCATTGGATAACTATTTCTGATATTTCAAATATGGTTGCAGTTTCTGAATCAACTCCCGGGCCCTTAGGTGTTAATATGGCCACTTATGTTGGTTTTTTAAAGGAAGGCATTTTTGGCGGTGCTATTTCCACATTAGGACTTATAGCACCATCAATTATTATTAGTATAATAATTGCAAAAATGCTTGCAAAATTCAAGAACAGCAAAACGGTAAAAGACATTTTTTATGGACTGCGTGCCGCATCTTGCGGACTTATCGCAGTGGCAGGTGTTGGGGTTGCCAAAATCGCATTCTTTGGTGAACAGTTAACTGATTTCTTTTGGCAAGGTGGCATACTTGCAATCCTTCTTCTGATTGGAACCAGAAAACTTAAATGGCATCCAATAGCTTTCATCGCAATTTCTGCTTTGGTAGGCATAATTTTTAAATTTGAGATATAAAGGTATGCAAGGTGCATACCTTTTTAATTTAAAAATTAAAATTCTGTTAATATATAAAAAAAGCCTTTAAAAAATCAAAATTTTATGATACAATAGATACAATTAGTTTTCTAAACAGAAAGGATAATCTAAATATGACTTTATGCTCGAGATGTCAAAAAAATCCTGCAGTAGTTTTTATTACTAAAATGGAAGGTGACAAAACGGTAAATGAAGGGCTGTGCATAGCTTGCGCAAAAGAGCTTGGCATAGCACCTATAAATAATATGATTGAACAAATGGGCATCACCGATGAAGATATTGAAAACATGAACTCGGAAATGGCTAATCTAATGACTACAATGGAAGAAAATCCAGAAGCCTTGGAGGGTATGATGTCCGGAATGTTTCCAATGGGAGAAGAAGGCGGAGCTCCTACTGCGCCTTTTGATTTCTTATCAGGTCTTATGAAGGGAAAGCCTGCTGAGAATTCTAAAGAAACAGAAGCAGACAATAAAAAGGACAACAAGAAAAAGGCTTTTGGTGGTAATAAAAAGAGTATGCTTGACACTTATGGTACAAACCTTACGGACAAGGCAAAACAAGGCAAGGTTGACAGGGTAATTAACCGAAATACTGAAATTGACCGTGTAATACAGATTTTAAACAGGCGTTCAAAAAATAACCCTGTAATTCTAGGTGAGCCTGGTGTTGGAAAAACCGCAATAGCGGAAGGACTTGCTTGCAGAATTGCAGAGGAAAATGTGCCGCCAAAGCTTTTTGAATACCAGCTTTATCTCATTGATTTTACAGCCTTGGTGGCAGGAACACAGTTCAGGGGTCAGTTTGAAGCACGCCTTAAAAGTCTTCTAAAAGAAGCAGAAGATGCGGGAAATATAATTCTTGTAATCGACGAAATCCACAACATTGTTGCAGCGGGTGATGCTGAAGGTGCAATGAGCGCTGCAAATATTTTAAAGCCGGCACTTGCCAGAGGCGAAATACAGATTATTGGTGCAACAACACTTTCTGAATATAGAAAGCACATAGAAAAGGATTCTGCCTTAGAACGCCGTTTTCAGCCTGTTTTGGTTGATGAGCCAAGTGTTGCAGAATCAGTTGAAATACTAAAAGGTATAAAAGATTATTACGAGAAATACCACAATGTTAAAATCAGCGACAAAGTGATAGAAGAAGCTTGTCGCATGAGTGAGCGCTACATTACAGACAGATTCTTGCCTGACAAAGCAATTGATGTTATTGATGAAGCCGGAAGCCATGTAAACCTGAAAAATATTGCACTATATGAGGCAAAAAAGGCAGAAAAACGCCTTTCGCAGATAACAAACGAATCACAAGAAGCTGCTGAAAAGCAGGACTTTGAAAAAATGGCAACTTTGAGACAAGAAGAACTTGAACTAAAAGCTCGCCTTAATGAATTGAACGAAAAGGCGGCAGATAGTGAAGTAACACTTGATGATGTGGCAGCAGTAATTGAGGGATGGACAAAGATTCCTGTACACAGATTAACCGAAGATGAGGCAACACGCCTATTATCTCTTGAAAACAGAATTCACGAAAGAGTAGTTGGTCAGGAAGAAGCAGTATCCGCAGTTTCACGAGCAATAAGAAGAGGAAGAGCAGATATTTCTGTTAGAAAACGCCCTGTATCCTTTATATTTGCCGGCCCGACAGGTGTTGGAAAAACTGAGCTTGTAAAGACAATTGCCGAGGTTATGTTTAATTCGGAAGATGCTCTTATCCGCTTTGATATGTCTGAATTTATGGAAAAACATTCAGTTTCTAAGCTGATTGGTTCACCTCCTGGATATGTTGGATATGATGAGGCAGGTCAGCTTACCGAAAAGGTAAGAAGAAAACCATATTCAGTAATTCTTTTAGACGAAATCGAAAAGGCACATCCTGATGTATTCAATTTATTCTTACAGATTTTGGATGACGGAAGAGTAGCAGATAGTCATGGAAAGATTGTCAATTTTGAAAATACAATTATTATCATGACTACAAATGCCGGTTCTGAGTTCAATAACACATCTATGGGTTTTAACTCTGATAATGCAGTAACTTTAAAGGGAAATGTTGAAAAAAGCTTAAAACAGCAATTCAGACCGGAATTCTTAAATCGTATTGATGAAATCGTAACATTTAAGCCTCTTACAAAAGAAGAGCTGAGAAGTATTTTGGATTTGTTGCTTCGTGACATTATAAGCAAGATGAATGAACGCGGTGCAAAAATTGAAATTACTGATAGTGCTAAAGAATTGATGCTTGAAAATGGTTATGACATCAAATATGGCGCAAGACCTCTTAAGCGTTCAATTCAGAAGCTTTTGGAAGATAAACTGGCAGAATTTTCCTTAAGAGAAAAAATCGATGACAGAACAATAATAACTTGTGACAGAAAAGACGATAATATCGAAATTACAATAATCCATAGCTAAAGAAAAGTACCTTGAATTCAAGGTACTTTTTTATTATCAAAATTTCTTGATTTTACATACTATAAAATATAAATAACTCGTAAAAATAATAGAAAGGAGGAGCGATAATGAAAAAAGAAAAATTTGACCTGGAGCTTTTAGATGAACACATGAAAGTGGCATCATCAACAGAATGTACAGGACTAATCCAAATTCCTCCGACAAATGAGGAGGAATCGGAGGCTTACAGTGATATTTATGTAATACCTGAGCAGGTAAATGACTATGACTTGGTTAGTAGACCAAAAGGTAGGGAAATAAAGTCTGCGCCAAGTATTAAAAAAAGAGCCAAGTAAGGCTCTTTTTAATTATTTTTTCAATAAATCTCTGATTTCCGTAAGAAGCAGAACTTCTTCTGAAGGCTTTGGTTCTTCAGGTTCAGGTTCTGGTTCCGGTTCTTCTGTCTTTGAGAATTTATCCTTTAGAGTATTCATGATTTTAACTACACAGAATACTGAGAAAGCAATCAGGAAAAAGTCGATAATTGCCTGAAGAAATTGTCCATAAGTAATTGAAAGTTCTTCATTCACTACATATGCCAACTCTGCAACATTAATCTTTCCGGTTAAAATGCTGATTGAAGGAGTGATGATGTTAGTAACAAGTGAATTTACAATTTTTGTAAAAGCAGTACCCATTACAACACCGACAGCCATGTCGATTACATTTCCTCTTGCAATAAACTTTTTAAATTCAGAAAAAATTTTCATAAGTAAACTCCCTTTCAAAATTAGAATGCAAGCTGTTCGTCAAGGAATGCTTCCAAATCACAGATTTTAATTCTCTGCTGTTCCATAGAATCTCTGAAACGAACAGTTACAGATTCATCAGTTTCAGAATCAAAGTCATAAGTGATGCAGAATGGAGTGCCGATTTCGTCCTGCCTTCTGTAACGCTTACCGATTGAACCTGCATCATCATATTCCATGTTGTATTTCTTAGAAAGCTCTGCGAATACCTTTTCAGCACCTTCATTAAGTTTTTTAGAAAGTGGAAGAACTGCTGCTTTTACAGGTGCAAGAGCAGGGTGGAATCGAAGAACAACACGAGTGTCACCGCCTTCAAGTTCTTCTTCATCGTATGCTTCAACCAAGAATGCTAAAGTAACACGGTCTGCACCAAGTGATGGCTCAATACAGTAAGGAACATATCTTTCGTTTGTAAGCTGGTCAACATATTCCATGTTTTCGCCTGCGTGGTTCTGATGCTGCATTAAGTCATAGTCAGTTCTGTCAGCAACGCCCCAAAGTTCGCCCCAACCAAATGGGAAAACGAATTCGATATCTGCTGTACCCTTAGAATAGAAAGCAAGCTCTTCAGGTGAATGGTCACGCCAACGAAGATTTTCTTCTCTCATGCCAAGTGATAGTAGCCAGTTCATACAGAAATCTTTCCAGTAGTAGAACCATTCCATATCTTCGCCAGGTTTGCAGAAGAACTCAAGCTCCATCTGTTCAAATTCACGAGTTCTGAAAGTGAAGTTACCTGGTGTAATTTCATTACGGAATGATTTACCGATCTGACCAATACCGAAAGGAATCTTCTTTCTTGATGTTCTCTGAACATTTTTAAAGTTAACAAAAATACCCTGTGCTGTTTCAGGACGAAGATAAACTGTTGCTGAGCTATCTTCTGTAACGCCCTGGAAAGTTTTAAACATAAGATTAAATTGTCTGATATCAGTAAAGTTCTGCTTTCCGCATTCCGGACAAACGATATTGTTGTCTGCTATGTACTGAAGCATCTTTTCATTACTCCAACCATCAACTGTAACATCTTCGCCTTTTTCGTGAGCAAAATCTTCAATC
>JAZNWI010000110.1:0-2671 GCA_045593305.1 Clostridia bacterium
GATAGAACGGATAGCGGCAAACGAATTCATTTTGCATCTGCAATGACACTGCTCGGGTTAAATGATGGCGACAACGCTACAACAGGACACGGATATATTGACATTGTTGATTTTATCATAAGCGGTTGTACCGATGTTGATGCGAACTTGCGAGAGTTGTTCCGTCGAGTTGCGTTCAATATATGTGTCGGCAATAGCGACGACCATTTCCGCAACCACGGTTTTCTGCTCACTGCAAAAGGTTGGACCCTTTCGCCTGCATACGATATGAACCCAACGCTGAACGACCACCAAAGTCTGCTTATTAACAGCAAGACTAATAAAGCCGATTTGTCCATTCTGCTCGCTTCTTGCGAGGAGTATATGCTCACACTTGAGGTCGCAAAGGGTAGCATTAACGAGGTGGTAGCTGCTGTTAAAGATTGGAGAGTATTAGCAAATAGATTAGGTATTGCTAAACGAGAAATGAGTTTGTTTGAGGGAGTATTTGATAATAGGATTAAATTCTAAATAGGTTTATATATGGAAACAAAGAGACGCATATTTAAAAGCAAGTTGGAAAGTACTGTGATCCCTGAAAGCATGACATATGAGGAAAGAGAATCCTTATTAAAACCTTTATTGGAATACGTGCACAGCATAACGCCCGCAAAATTATTTAGATATCGTGATTGCTCAGAAACACAATTTGACGCATTTTACAACGATAGAATATATGCAGGTAATGCTCAAAAATTTAATGATCCATATGATTGTCTTATAAGGTATGATAAACAATACCTATATGACTCTATAAAACAAGGTGCTTCAAAAGAATATATAAGAAAACTAAGAGATAGTTTAAGAGAAGGAGAAGCTTTCCCTGAGTTTGTTGCATCATTATATGGTGAGGAACGCACAAAAACACTGAAAGAAACCATCTTAAACGCAACCGATGAAGATATAGAAAAGAATAATCTAATATTCGGAATGAGTAAGAACGAGTTTTTTAATCAAATTGAAAATGTGTTCCGTGAAGCAGAATCTTATTTAAGACGTAGTACTTTTATTGCCTGTTTTAGCGAAACTGTCAACTCTGTTACAATGTGGTCACATTATGCAAACTCTCACAAAGGTTTTGTTTTAGAATACGACTTGAGAAACAGACAAATCAAATGTGATGATTGTAAAAACAAATTAACATGTAAAGACAGAATTGTACATAATCTATATCCAATAGTTTATGACCATAAAAGATATGATGGGACCTCCTTTGTAGATTGTTTCTTAGGTAGACATATGGGGCTTTTCTCAAAATTAAACGATGTGATGTTTATCAATAAGGCGGCATTATATAAATCACCACAATGGGCATATGAAAAAGAATGGCGTTTATTCCTAGATAAACAGAACTCATATGGTCTTCCTTATTTATGCACAGAGATACGTCCTGTTGCAATATATTACGGCAAGGATATTTCAGCCATAAACAAGAAAATTCTTAGTAATATAGCCAAAGAAAAAGGATTAAAAGAGTATCAAATGTACATCGATGTTCAATCTGAAAAGTACACAATGAAGTATAAAAAACATGAGGATTCTTGATTCTATATTTGGTGAATTAGGGATTCCGAACTGAGGTGGAGCAAAATTTTAGTGTACCTATTTATGTTTCAAATAATTTCAGTACCTTTGCATCAAAGTAGGAACTCGACTCTGCGAGACACTGCAAAATGGTGTAGAAATCAGGTGGAGCAATAGCGGGAGATTACGTTTGTTGCAATTCTTTAACGCAAAGATATAGAGTCATTTAGAAATGAAACTCATTTCCTGGTGGCACCACAGCAAAAAAAAGCAGTTACGATATTTCGTAACTGCTTTTTTCTTTTTACCTTTGAAGCATAAAAAATAACTCATAAATAACATTCATATGAAAAGAATTTCCCTCATTTGTTCTTTCCTGTTCATGCTTTTGGTATCCGCACAAGCACAACAGGCAAAGTACGTTTTCTATTTCATCGGTGATGGAATGGGAGTCAACCAAGTACAAGGTACCGAAATGTATCTATCTGAATTGAAAGGCGAAATCGGTATTACCCCTCTCCTCTTCACTCAATTCCCGTATGCCACCATGGCTACTACTTACTCGGCTACCAACGGAGTAACCGACTCGGCTGCAGCAGGTACAGCTCTAGCTACTGGAAGCAAGACTAAGAACGGTGCATTGGGTGTGACCAAGGACTTGACCGAAGTAGGTAGTGTTGCTACTTGGGCTAAAGCCAACGGCTATCGCGTGGGTATTAGTTCAAGTGTGAGTATCGACCATGCTACACCAGCCGCTTTCTACGCCCACCAAGGCAGTAGAAGCAGCTATTACAACATCGGTTTGGATTTGATTGAAGCTAACTTTGACTTCTATGCTGCTTCTGACTTTTTGGATCCAACCAACGAAAAAGCTAAGGATGGAAAGACTTACGAAAACCTTTACGACCTAACTCAAAAGGCTGGCTTTACTTTAGCACGTGGTTACAAGGACTATCTGAAGAAAGCAAAGAAAGCAGAAAAGATGATTTTGTTCCAAACAGAAAAAGCATCCGAAAAGGATAGAAGCGCCATTCCTTATGCCATCGACCGTAAAAAAGGCGACATGAGCTTGGCTGAAATTACGCGTGCCGGTATCAACTTCTTGTCA
>JAZNWI010000111.1:0-2575 GCA_045593305.1 Clostridia bacterium
GTATGTTGGGAAAAGTAACGCCATTCCAGAAATCATCTGCGTTCCAAGAATCAGCATATATAAAAATCCACCGCATTTAGGCTTAACTTTTGATAATGAATACGCCGCAAGAGTACTTGTTATTGTTTGCACAATAATAATTGAAGCACACATAAAAACCGTATTCATAATATTATTCCATAAATTATACTTTTCAAATAGAGTCTGATAATTCTCAAGATTCCATGACTTAGGTAAAAAAGTAGGTATTGCCGCTGATATTTCACTTTCTGTTTTAAATGTTGATAAAACCATCCACACTAACGGAAGGAACTGCACGAGCAAACCTAATGAAAGTATGGTATAAATGGTATACTTAATCCATTTTTTTCTTTTAAGTTCAACGTCCTGAATTACTGCCATACCTTCACCTCCTTAGTCCTTTTCCTTTGTTATTTTATTAAATACTATCGTTAATGTCATAGTGATTACAAAAACAATAGTCATCATTGTCATCGCATAACTGTAATCCATTGTATTCACACCCACTTGGTATGCATACAAATACATTGTCTGTGTTGAATTTGCAGGACCACCACCTGTTGTTACAAGCACATTGTCCATAGCATTCAGTGCGCCGATTATGCTCAAAGTAAACATAAGTACAATTATATGCTTAATTGTAGGTAATGTTATGTATCTTATTCTCTGTATGATGGATGCTCCATCTATCATTGCGGCTTCATACTGGTCTCTTGGAACATCCTGAAGAGCTGCTAAGTATATTACCATATTCATACCGCCGCAAATAACAAGTCCCGGAAATGACATACAAAAGTAAACCAAGTCCGGATCGTTAAGCCACAGTTGAGGCTCTAAACCTAATTTTGTCATAAAGAAATTCGCAAGACCATAATCCGGTTGCCAGAAATACTTCCATAGAATTGTCATAGCAATTGCCGGAGTACATGCAGGGATATAATATCCCAATCTGAAAAAGGCTTTTCCTTTTCTTGTTTCGTCCAATAGCATTGCAAGAACTATAGGAACCCAGAAATTCATTACTAATCCGTATATGAAAAATTTCGCGTTGTGCCAAAAAGCTCCCAAAAATTGTTTATCTGTAAACGCTCTTATGTAGTTATCAAACCCTATAAACTTTCCCGGGAGATTTACTATATCTATCTTAAAAAATGATTCAAATACTCCAAGTAATACAGGGAAGTACTTGAATAGTACCAAAGACGCCACTGCCGGAAGAAGTAACAAAAGTCCGACAATTTCTGTCTTTGTCCCAAGCTTTACAGTCTTCCTCTCTTTTACGGATACTGCTGACTTATTCATACCAATTACACATCCTTAACTCAATTTACCATAAGACACCTTTCATGGTGCCTTATGGTAATCATTTAAAATCTTCTGTTTATTTTTTGAAAGTATCAGGATATAACTGATATAGCTTATCTGCACATTCTACAAGAAGTGCCTTGATTTCGTCTCTTGTTATACCCTCTGTAATATAAATTTTCTGAAGCGGTGCTACAAGCTCGCTCTTAACCTCACTCCAGTGTGGGCAGTATGGCTCAGGCTTAGCATTTTTGCTCAAAGCAACGAATTCTTCTCTCTGACTGTCTGTTAGCTGTTTATTTGCTTCAAGCTTCTTTTCGTACCAGTCAATTCTTCCCGGTGTTTTTGTATCCACAAGGTCAAACTCTGCGATTTCATCACATATAGTCTGCATACGTTCGTCACTGAAGTATAGCCATTCAACAACCTCAAGTGTTGCTTCAAGTTCTTCTTCAGTAAGCTTAGGGCTGAATGTGATAACTTCACCACCTGCAAGTGCAGGACGAGGAATTGATGCATCCTTAACAGGCATTGGAATCTGAGCAAAATCACCAACTGTCATGCCATAATCAGCAAGTTCATCTGCACGAAGCTCATTCATGTTAAGCCATGCAAATGCTGCAGAACCGTTCAAGATGTTCTTATATACTGTTCCTAGATCTGCCAGTACATCCTTCTGGGTCATTTTGTATTCCCAAATCATTTTGTTCATAAATTCTGCAGCATCAACGCCTTCGTCATCACAGAATGCAATTCTGTATGTACCATCCTCGTTCTTTTCAACCATTTCTCCGCCTGCTGACCACACCCAAGCTGTGAATGGCCATGCACACCAGTCCATACCGATTAGAGAATATCCCATTCTTGGTATGCTTAGGTCTGTGATTTCTACACCAATTTTAGCAAATTCATCCCATGTTTTTGGAAGTGCTTTTGTATCCTTACCTGCATTTTCAAGAGTTTTTAGGTTAACCATTGTTGCCTGTGTATATGCGTGCTGAGGAAGCGCATACCATTTTCCGTCTTTTGAAATTGCAGTATCAAATACGTTAAGAATTTTTCCGTCCTTCTTCATATCCCATTTGTCATAGAACTTTGTGATATCAGCAACTGTTCCGTTTTCAATTCTTGCAGGCATGTCAGTATATGAAAACATTGTATAGAATGATGGTTCTGTTCCTGCCATAAGAGCCTTATCATATTCCTGACGGTAATCAACACCACCTGACGGTGCTCTTAAAAATTCAAA
>JAZNWI010000112.1:0-8866 GCA_045593305.1 Clostridia bacterium
TTTTTTATACTGATTGTATTGACACGAGGGAATAGAAATAATATAATAAACCTGAGGTGATAAATGTGAATTTTATCAATTATCCTGAAGTTACACTTGCATTTTCTCAAAGTGATGAAAAAGATATCAATATAGGTTACATAGGGTTTAACAACTTTGAATTTATAAAGCCTATAAAATATTTCAGAATACAACATTTTTTCACTCTTCACATTATTCTTGAGGGAAGCGGTACTGTGATGGTGGAGAACAAGACATATCATGCAACAAAAGGAGATATGTTTTTTATACCGCCAAATGTAAGGCTATGCTATTTTCCTGACGAAAAAGATAAATGGAAATATGCATGGTTTGAGTTCTATGGCGAAAATGCCAGATTATATGGCGAAAAAATGGGTTTCACAGAAGGGAATTACCTGAAAGCTTGCGTAAACTTTGAAAATACACTTCTTCAATTTGAAAGAATTTTTAAAAGTATATTGAACAATACACCCGTTGGGTATTATGATGTTTTGTCGGTATTCTTTAAAATCCTGGACAGCAACATTAAAAAGAGTGAAAATCTTAACCTTGCAGAGTCGGTAGCTGCATATATAAATTGTAACTATGGAAATGTTGATATTACATTACCTGGCATTTGTGAACACTTTAATATCAGCCATTCCTATTTGTGTAAAATATTTAAAAACTCTTATAACTGTAGTGTTAAGAGTTACATAACAAAAATACGAATCAATGAAGCGTGCAGATTGCTTGAAACGACAGATATGGGTGTACAGGAAATTGGTTATTCCGTGGGGTTTTCCGATAGCATACACTTTATGAAAATATTCAAAAAATACACTCAAAAGACACCTACGAACTATCGTAAAGATTTTATTTGTACACTGTAAAAATAGGTAACATATATTTTTTATGATATTTCAAGTGCAGTTTTTGGGTGACTTGCCGTCTTATTTTTATACAAATTTAAATAAGTTGACCACATGTTATCCCACAGTTGGATTTGGAATATATGGAAACAACGGAAATAAGATGCCCAAAGAGTAAATTAAATGTAGCAGAAATGACTAAAAAGAGTAAAAACGGTTACAAATCTGGCTTTCGAGCGTTTTCGGGACGTAGGGGCCGCAGGTTCAAATCCTGTCATCCCGACCAAAAGACAGATTTCGACAAGGAGTCTGTCTTTTTTTATAGAATTTACTCTTATACGCATCTTAACCAATAAGATGGTATAATTTTAAAATAACAGAAGGAGAAACATATGAAAAAGTCTTATGGAATAGTAAAGGATATTATGGTAACAATCGGCATTCTTTGTGTGTGCTTTTTTGTGTGTTTTGCCATTCATACTGTTTTTGAACGAAATGCTTTAATCCCATCGGTGCTTGTGCTTGGTGTGTTTTTGATTTCGGTTATTACGCATGGATATATTTATGGAACAATATCAGCGATAATTATCGTTCTTGCCGATAACTTTGCATTTACATTTCCGTTCTATGCCTTTAGCTATATGCTTCCTGAAAATATAATATCCACTATAATACTTTTTGTTATCACTTTAGTAACCTGTAATATTACAGCGAAATTAAAAAAGCAAGAATCAATAAATATGGAAAGTGAACAAGAAAGAATGAGAGCAAATCTTTTAAGGTCTGTGTCTCACGATTTAAGAACACCGCTTACAACAATTTACAGCTCAAGCTCTGTTTTGCTGGATAACTATGATGAATTTTCAGACAAACAACGCATGCAAATACTAAAAGGTATAAGTGAAGATTCTTTGTGGCTCAGCCGTATGGTAGAAAATCTGCTTTCTATTACAAAGCTTGACAGTGCAAATATAAAGGTTATTAAAACAAATACAGCCCTTGACGAGCTTATTGATTCAGCTTTGATTAAATATTCAAAAAGATATCCGTATCAAAAGGTAACAGTTGATATTCCGGACGAATTTCTGTTCATCCCTATGGATTCAATTTTGATAGAACAAGTTATAATCAACATATTGGAGAATGCTGTTCAGCACGCAAAGGGTATGACAAAGTTGTCCCTTAAGGTATTTTCTATATCCGATAAAGTTATTTTTGAAATAAAGGATAACGGCTGCGGAATACCGGAAGAACGAATGAAACATATTTTCACAGGATATTATTCCCATGATACGAACTCATACGATAGTAGAAAACATAATGCAGGAATAGGCCTTTCTGTATGTGCTTCCATAATCAAAGCTCACGGTGGAGATATTAAAGCTGAAAACTTAAAATCCGGCGGATGTGTATTCAGGTTTACACTAAATATGGAGGATGGTGAACATGATAAGCAATAAATATAAAATCCTCGTAATTGAAGATGAAGACAACATAAAAAATCTTTTAAAGGCATTACTCGAAACAAGCGGGTATCAGGTAATAACTGCTAAAAGTTGTCAAAGCGGGCACACACAATTTATATCTCATCGTCCGGATTTAGTAATCCTGGACTTAGGACTTCCGGATCTTGATGGAATGACTTTTTTAAAGGAAATAAGAAAGGAATCGCTGACTCCTGTAATAATAGTTTCTGCCAGAAGTGAAGAAAATGATAAGGTTGATGCTTTGGATTTTGGAGCAAACGATTACATAACTAAACCTTTCAGTTCTGCAGAACTTGTTGCAAGGGTTCGCTCTGCTCTTAGAAATTCGCGACACAGCGCAGAAGAGGGGCGACTTCCTGGCGGAAAGTTTGAATCGGATGGACTGGTAATTGATTATGATGCAAGGCGTGTGTTTATTGATAAAAAAGAAATTAACCTTACCCAAACAGAATTTAATATCTTAGCTCTTTTGTCAGAATACTCCGGCAGGGTTATGACCTATGCTGCAATCATAAAAGCAATCTGGGGATATGTTGATATAAACAGCACCAAGAAATTGCAGGTGAATATGGCAAATATCCGCAAAAAATTCGGTGCAAAACCGGGCGAGAAGAATTATATTGTAAATGAACTTGGTGTAGGATACCGAATGTGCGAACGAAATGAATGATAAAAAAATATGTGATTTTTACTAAATCACATATTTTTTTATTCTTAACCGCATCTTAACCGATAATATGGTAAAATATACAAGGTATAATGGCCAAATATCGAAATCACATAAAAGGAGTGTGTCTATGCTAACATCACAAGAGATTATGCAATTAATAGGAAGTCTTATTTGGCTTCTGGCCGGCGTTGGAGTATTTATTGTCGGCATGAATTTTATGAGTGAGGCACTTGAACGAAGTGCAGGATCCGGAATGAAACGATTGCTTGAAAGAATCAGTAATAACCGTTTTTCAGGCGTTGGAATCGGTGCAGGTGTAACAGCAATTATTCAAAGTTCATCAGCAACATCGGTAATGGTTATCGGTCTTGTAAATGCAGGCGTTATGACGCTTATGCAGGCAACACCAATCATTATGGGTGCAAATATAGGTACTACAATCACAGGTGTACTGGTTGCCCTTAAAAACGACTATTTTAATATGGCAATGTATCTTCTTGCATTCGCAGGCGTAATGATGGGTTTTTCCAGTAAAGAAAAATTCAAAATTGCCGGAAGCCTTTGCAGCGGACTTGGTATTATATTTGTCGGACTTAATATTATGAGCAGTGAGCAGGCTTTTGGGAATCCACTTGTTGAAAATATGTTCACTGAAATATTCAGAATGATAAATTTCCCGCTCCTTTTAATTTTAGTTGGTGTTATATTTACAGCACTTATTCAAAGTTCTTCTGCTTCTACCGGTGTAGTTATTACGATGGTTGGTTCAGGCATTCTTCCTCTAGACCTTGCCTTGTTTATAATTCTTGGTGCAAACATCGGTACATGCGTAACAGCGCTTTTAGCATCTATTGGTGCAAATGCTAACTCAAAAAGAGTTGCGCTTATTCACTTTACATTTAATGTAATAGGAACAGCATTATTTACTGCAATTATCTGGTTGTTCAGGAAGCCGGTTGTAGATTTATTAGTATCTGCATTCCCGGGTGATGATGCAATGTCACTTCAGATGCGGGTTTCACTTTTCCATGTAATCTTTAATGTGACGACTACCTGTATGCTACTTCCGTTTGTAAAGCATCTTGTTAATTATTCTTGCTCAGTTATCAAGGATAAGGAGGAAGCTGGCGATACCTTCTCTTTAAAATATGTAGATGAAAGACTTATCTCAACACCACCTGTTGCGCTTATGCAGGTAAAGAAAGAAATTGATTATATGATTTCTTTGGCAGAAGAGAATACCCGTATTTGTTTTACAGCTATGGATACAGGATCAGCAGAACATAATGATTTAATTTGTAAAAATGAAGCACTAATTGACTTTACAAACAGTGCATTGACAGAATTTTTAATAAAGCTTTCAGCTGCAGTTGAGGGAAGTGATGAAAATACTATTGGTGCATATTTCCATGTTTTAAATGACCTTGAGCGTATTGGTGACCATGCTGAAAATTTCCACGAAATTGGCTTGGAAATGATAAAGAAAAATATTGCATTTTCAGAGCAGGCTCTTGAAGGAATTAAGTCTATGCGAGATAATGTTATGAAAATGTTCGCCATTTCTGTAGACTCATTTGAGACTTTACACAGGGAAAGGCTTGCCGAATTGACACAGCTAGAAGAAAATGTGGATAAACAGAAGAAAGAACTTATTGCAAACCACTTCACAAGACTTGCCGAAGGCAATTGCAGCGTGGATGTAAGCCCTTATTATTCATCGGTTGTAACCGGACTTGAGAGAATGGCTGACCACCTTGTAAATGTTGGTTATAGTATTGTTAACCCGATCGGTTCTCAGAAAAAATAAATTACAAATACGGACTACTCTATATGTGCGGTCCGTATTTTTATTTAAGAAAAGGATTTGAAGCTTTTTCTTGAGTTTTAAGATATTGTATGATAAAATACCCGTGTAATGTTTGATGTTTTAGAAGAAAGGAGGCAGAAGATGACAACAGGGTTTTCAACTATACGACGATACACTAAAGATGACTATATAAACTGGGGAAACAATATTTTTGTTGAGAGAAAGTTTGTGGAAAAAAATTGTCCGATTCACTGGCATGACCACTATGAGATTGAGTACATAGTATCTGGTAGCGGAAAACAGGTTTTGAATGGAATAGAATATCCTATTTGCTCAGGAAGTCTCCATTTTTTAACACCAACCGATTTTCATGAACTGATCATAGATACAAAACTCGAAATAATTAAGTTTAATTTCAAAGAAGAAAATGTAGATTCTTTTATTTTAAGTACATTAATTGGTCTATGCGGAAATACATCAATAAACTTTTCAGGCGAAGAGAAGAAAATAATGGAGGCATTACTTGAAATTAGCCTTAAGCATACTGAAATCTATAAAAATTCTGCCTACTTTTCACACATGATTAAAAAGTTGCTTGAATGTATTATGCTTGATATTATAGAGCGATTAGGAGTATCGGAGCATCGCAAGGGAAACTCAGCCATAGGAAACAATATCCAAAAAGTACTTTTATATATCCATCAGCATTTTAAAGAGTCACTTGAACTTGGTGATGTAGCAGAGATAGTACATTATTCACCACAGCATTTAAGCAAACTGTTTCACCATACAATGGGTATAACTTTTAAAGACTATATAACCAATTTACGAATGAATTACGCTTCGCAATTGATACTTAATACACAGATGGAAATTGCAGAAATCAGCAGTGAGGCAGGATTTGGTACAAGGCAAAATTTCACAAAAGAATTTAAAAAATTTTATTTGTGTTCGCCATCGGAATACAGAGCTAAAAACAAAAAAACTTCTGCAAATTAAAGGCAGAAGTTTTCTGATGTAAACTTTTTTAATCTCAAAGATTATTTATTTAGTAGTGTAGTACAATTATATTGAAAAATGGAAAAATAACAGGTAAAATGAAAGCATAATAACAAAAGGATGTGAAATAATGTCATATTTTGATAACATTGTTTACGGTACACAGTACTATAGAGCACCTACTCCGCTTGAGAGCGAATGGGAACAGGACATTATAAGAATGGGAGAGCTTGATATTGAAGCTTTGCAAATTCGTGTTCAATGGCGTCAGAACGAGCGTGGGGAAGACAACTACTATTTTGACGATGTGGACAAGTTGTTTGATTTGGCGGAAAAGCACAACAAAAAAGTTGTGTTCAAGTTCCTTTTAGAAAATGCTCCACAATACATTTTTGATAAATATGACGGAACAAGACTTAACGCTGACGGAACACCTATTATGCCGTCAAGCCATGGTGCTTTTTACATAGGCGGTTGGCTGCCATGCTTTGATAATGAAAAGGTGGTAGAGCGAGCAAGAAAGTTCGTAAGAGTATTTACAGAGCGTTACTATAAAAGGTCATCACTTATTTTGTGGAATGTCTGGAACGAGCCTAGAACTCGTCCTGTAGGCGATTGCTGTTGCGAGTGCTGTAAGAAAAAGTGGAGAGAACACTTAAAAGAAGAATTTAAGACTATCGACAAGTTCAACGAGATGTTTGGTCTTGCAGAAACTGATTTTGAATCTATTCCGTATTCAGGTGTTCCTCATGGATACTGGGATTTCTATAACTACAGAAAGTGGCGTGCAGGTGAAGCACTACACGATAAGCTAAAGTTTGTATATGACGAAATCCGCGAGTTTGATAAAGACAGACCTATTATGAGCCATGTTGGTCTTGCGGCAATTTTTCAGAACGGCTTTGACGATAACAGTGACGACTATGCCGTTTCAAAAGCAGTTGATTTTTATGGAACTTCATTCTTTATTGCAAGTGCTTTTCATACCGATGAGCAGATCAGATTCTACTCACCGATGCTTTGTGACTATTTGCGTGGGATTGACGAAAACTACTTTGTTCATGAAGTATATGCGGATTGGGGTTCGTGGTATGCTGCTGAAAAACCTGAAACTCTTCGTTATATGCTATGGAGCATTATATCTCATGGTGCAAAGGGACTTATGTACTGGCAGATGAGAGCGGAGCGTCTTGGACTTGAAAACAACCTTGCAGGCTTTTTAAATATGGATGGTACAGATAAGCCTGTAACCAAGGTGGTAGGTGAGGTAGGCAGGATTCTTGCTGATAATAAGGAGCTTTTCGCAAGTGCTAAACCTAAAAAGGCTGATATTGTTTTCGTGTATGATTATGCTTCAATGCTGATGTCGGCAGTAGAAGACCATGACAGAGAGCTTTTCGTAACAAGAAAGCATCCAAACCCTGTTAACTACTATAACACAGCGGTTCACGGAATGTATAAACTGCTAATGGAAGAGGGTTACCGTGTTGACTTTGTAGACAGCCGTGAAATTGAAAAAATTGCGGACTATAAGATTGCTTATGTTCCATACGCTGCAATGCTTGATACTAAATGTGAAGAAACTCTTAAAGCTTTTGCTGAAAACGGCGGAACTTTGATTTTGGATGAAGGTTTTGGTTTAAGACAAAAGAATACATGGCTCACAAACCGTGTTTTGTTCCCGAACCTTATAGATGCTGTATGGCATAACCGTGTCCGTGACTATAAACACAAGAACGAAACATTCACCTTAGACGGTGAGCGTGTTACCCTGAAGCCGTTTAGAACTGATTATGAAGTAAAAAATGCAGAAGTTTTAGCTTGTTTTGATGATAAGATGCCTGCCATTTTTAGAGTTAGGAGTGGCAAGGGCGAAATTATACTGTTTGGCGCAAGTATAGGTTATAGCTATGCAGAATTTGGCGAGAATGGATGGAAAAGATTTGTTAAGAAAATTTTGTCAAATGTTCCTGCTATGGAAAGCTATGGTGATGCTATCGTTACAACAGTAAATGAAACACCGGACGGTGAGCTTCACTACCTGTTCAATACAGGAAAGAAAGATGCAAAACTTACCTTGAGTTTTGATGAGATAATTTTTGGAGCAGAAAAAATTTCCGATAAGAAAATCTTATTGAAATCTGGTGATGTTGCTTGCGTTTTCATTAAAGAATAAGAAAAACAGTACAGAGAATATCTGTACTGTTTTTTATTGAAGTTGTATCAAATGTGTGATATAATATCCTTATAAAGAATTTATACAGTGTCTGAACTCTGTCTGTGTTTCATTTTTTGCCAACTGATGTAGCCGTATATATCATTGAACAAAAAGGCAACAAAGCATACCACAACAGAAATATAGCGGATTTCATATATGCTTGCAAGAATCCATAAAACAATCAATACAACATCATTGGCAGCATAGGCAATAGCAAAGTACGGACTTCTGCGGAATGTAAGATATACGGCAAGAAAACTTGTTGTAACGGACAGTGTACTTGGAAGAATATTGGCAGTATTAAAATGTTTCAAAATGAAATAGAAAAGAACAGTAACAAAAACTGTTCCGATATACATAAAAACAGTTTCCTTTTTACTGATTGTGTTTACTTTAACTTCTGCCTTATTTCCGTTGTATGGGTTTCTTAGCCAGGAAATAAGAGCAAAAACAGCCATTGGCATTGTCATACCAAGGTATGTTATCATCTCACCATAATATGCAAAGGTATATGAAATTATACCATAAAGCAAGCTGAATATTACCATTAATAGCTGCCCGAAAGGATTGCCTTTTGCATTAAAAATGAGGGATGTAACACCTATTAAAGATGCCAATAGTGTCAGAAAGTTTTCCTTGTCAAAAAGGTAAAAGGAAGCTATAATAAGAATAACAGACGATGCCCATAAAACTATATCGGTTTTAGAAAAGTAGTTTTTACTTTTAAGCATAATATACCCCCAAAAAAATAACATCCGCAAGTATATCTTCAAAGACCTAACGATATACAAACGAATGCCTGACATTCTACTA
>JAZNWI010000113.1:0-6685 GCA_045593305.1 Clostridia bacterium
GAACAAGGGAGATATCCAGCAGATTGGAACTCCTGTTGATATATATAATGAACCTGTTAACGCCTTTGTTGCAGACTTTATCGGCGAAAGTAATATCTTAGACGGAATTATGCGCCATGACTTTTTGGTTGAAATCTGTGGAAAAGAATTTGAATGTGTGGATAAGGGCTTTGGAACGGACAAGCCTGTTGATGTTGTAATCCGTCCTGAAGATGTGAAGCTTATCCCAGCAGAAGATGCAAAGATTACAGGAATTGTTGAGTCTGTAACCTTTAAAGGCGTACACTATGAAATGGTAGTTGAAGCCTATGATTTTTCATGGCTTGTGCACTCAACAAAGGCAGCAGAGCTTGGCGATGCTGTAGGAATATCATTTGACCCGTATGATATACACATTATGAACAAAATGCCAAAAGAAGACTGATTAAAATTGCCCATCTTATAGGGTGGTACTGGCAAAAATTCATTCAGTCTGTTAAAAATATTTCACCGTATGTGTGATATTTTTGAATGTGTATAGAAATTTGCGGAAAGGATGATAAAAATGAAAAAAACTTTAATTTCATCTCCATACCTTGTATGGATGGTGGTTTTTATAGTAGTTCCGCTGGCGATGGTTGCATACTTTGCATTCACTGACCCAAACGGTAACTTCACACTTGACTATATTGCAGAGGTAGGGCAGTACACAAATATCTTTGTGCGCTCAATCTGGCTTGCGGCGATTGCTACTGTAATCTGCCTTGTGATTGCGTATCCTGTGGCATACATTCTGTCCACTATGGACAAGCGTCATCAAAGCACAATGCTTATGATAGTAATGCTTCCTATGTGGATGAATTTCCTTTTGAGAACTTATGCCTGGATGACGCTACTTGGAAATAACGGAATAATCAATACTCTGTTGGGATATATAGGCTTAGGTCCTTATAAGCTACTGAATACGCAGGGCGCGGTGGTATTGGGAATGGTGTATAACTATCTTCCATATATGATTCTGCCCCTTTATTCAGTAATGGTAAAAATCGATAAGAGCCTTTATGAAGCGGCAAGAGATTTGGGCTGTAACAGTAGGGGAATACTATTCAAAGTGGTTCTTCCGCTAAGCCTTCCTGGTGTTATGTCTGGAATTACCATGGTATTCGTACCGGCTATCAGTACTTTTATTATTTCAAGAATGCTGGGTGGCGGAAGTAACTTACTTATCGGCGACCTTATTGAAATGCAATTTTTAGGAAATTCCTATAACCCAAATCTGGGTGCAGGAATATCCCTTGTTTTGATGGTTATAATTCTTCTCATTATGACAATAATGAATCAGTTTGATGCTGATGAAGACAAGGTAGTACTATAAGGGAGGACAGAAAAATGAAGAAAATTTCAAAAATGTATATGTCCTTGCTCCTTATGTTCCTTTATTTACCGATTATTGTTCTTATTGTGTTTTCTTTTAACACAACAAAATCAAGAACGGTATTTGATGGGTTTACTTTTGATTGGTACATTCGCCTTTTCCAGAATGAGCTTATTATGAAATCTCTTTGGAATACCATATTGATTTCTATTTCTGCGGCAATTCTTTCTACAATTTTGGGAACCGCTGCGGCAATAGGAATAAACAATATGCGAAAGTTTCCAAAAGCAGTAGTAATGAACATTAACAATGTTCCTATAGTTAATCCGGAAATTGTAACCGGTGTATCACTAATGCTTTTATTCGTATTCTTTGCAGCACGAATGAACTTTAATTTTGGCTTCGGAACACTACTCATAGCACATATCACCTTTGATGTGCCGTATGTAATCTTAAATGTAATGCCGAAATTCCGCCAGATGAATCCAAATATTTATGAGGCGGCACAGGATCTTGGCTGCAGCCCGGTTAAAGCATTTTTCAAGGTGGTACTGCCTGAAATTATGCCGGGTATTGTATCAGGATTTTTAATATCATTCACTTATTCGCTGGATGATTTTATAATTAGTTACTTCACATCAGGTGCAACATCGCAGACCTTGCCGATAACAATTTATTCAATGACAAGGCGTAAGGTAAGCCCTGAGATAAATGCTCTTTCCACAATTATTTTCATAGTGGTTGTAATTGTGCTTATTGCAAAGAACATCCTTGAAAACAGACACAAGGAGGAAAGAGTATGAAAAAGATAATAAGCCTGATATTTGCTCTGATGCTTACATTTGGGGTCAGTTCTTGTCATTATCAAAGACTTGATGAGGGAGAAGAGGACGAAGTACAAACTTTGACCATTCAGGACCCTGCATATTATGAAAGGTTTAAGGGTAAGGGTATTTCTATTAATGTTTATAACTGGGGAGAATATATTTCCGATGGTAGTGACGGACTTTTGGATGTAAACACCGAGTTTGAAAATCTTACAGGAATTGAAGTAAATTACTCGACCTATGCAACAAACGAAGAGCTTTATGCAAAATTAAAAGGTGGCGGAACAAACTATGATATTATAATCCCGTCAGACTATATGATAGCCCGAATGATAAAAGAGGGCATGCTTCAAAAATTGAACTATGATAATATCCCGAATTTTGCAAATATAATGCCGAAATTCAGGGGAAATCTTTATGACCCTCACGATGAATACTCTGTTCCATACACTTGGGGAACTGTTGGAATTATTTATGATAATACTGCGGTTGAAGTGCCGGAAGACGGCATGGACTGGGATATTTTGTGGGATGAAAAATACAAGGATTCTATCCTGATGTTTGATAATCCCCGTGACTCATTCGCAATTGCAAGTTTGCTTTTAGGGAACTCCATAAATACTGAAAGCTTTACAGAATTAAGAGCCGCAGCGGAAAAGCTTAAGGAACAAAAGGGCATAGTTCAGTCTTATGTTATGGACGAAATTTTTGACAAAATGGGTGCAGGTGAGGCTGTTTTAGCACCATACTATGCAGGAGATGCAGTAACCTTGATGGACGAGTATGAACATCTTAGCTTTGCCGTTCCGAAAAGCGGAACAAATCTTTTTATTGATGCTATGTGTATACCATTAAGCTCAAGCCAGAAAGAAGCAGCAGAAGCTTACATTAACTTTATGTGTGAGCCGGATATTGCATATGCCACAACTTCATATATCGGCTATTCAACACCAAATGGCATGGCCTTTGATATGCTTGATGATGAAGTTAAAAACGACGGTATTTCTTATCTTGCTGATGAGTTTATAGAAGATAAAACAACTATCTTCAACAACCTTTCAGATGAAGCAAATCTTGAGATGCAAAGGCTTTGGACAGATATGAAATCAACGGAAGAAACCGGTACAAATAAGTGGGTAGTACCGCTGTTCTTGCTGGCATGTATCGCACTTTCAATAGGCATTCTGATAAGGCGATATATTAAAAACAAAAAAGATATATTCTAAAAAAATCTCATCTTTGTGATGAGATTTTTTTGTTGTGAGATTATTGTGCAAATATTTTGTACAATAATGCAAATATTTTATACTATAACAAATATATAATAAAGGTAGACAGAATCAAAGGAGGAATGAGCTATGAAAGCAATAATTAACGGAAAAATTATTCTAAAAGACAGAATAGTTGAAAATAGCGTTCTTTTGTACTCAGATGTTATTGATGGAATCGTATCAGAAGATATGATACCTGAAGGAACAGAGATAATTGATGCAAAAGGCGGTTATGTTGCACCAGGTCTTATAGATATGCACATTCATGGTTATCTTGGCAAGGATGTATGTGATGGTGAAGAAGAAAGTATCAGAACTATTGCAGGTGGAATTGTAAAGAATGGAGTTACAGGTTTCCTGCCTACAACAATGACAGAAGATATGAAGACAATCCGAAAAGCTCTTGAAGTTTGCCGCGATTTAAAGGAAGAAAGCAAGACTTGGCAGGGAAGTACAATCCTTGGTTGTCATGCAGAAGGCCCATTTATCAGCGAAGCTAAAAAGGGTGCACAGGATGCAAAATACATATTAAAGCCGGATGCAGCTTTTGTTAAGGAATACAAGGATATTATCAAGACAATTACTTTAGCTCCGGAATGCGACACAGAAGATTTTGCAGCAATCAGAGAAATCACTCGCGATACTGATGTTGTAATCTCAATGGGTCACACATCAGCTGACTATGAAACTGCTATGAATAGTACCCGGGTTGGCGTAAAGCATGTAACTCACCTTTTCAATGCGATGACTCCTATGGCACATCGTGCACCGGGTGTTGTTACAGCAGCGTTAAAGTCAGATGTGAGCTGTGAACTTATTGTTGACAAGTTCCATGTTCTACCTGAATTTTATGATATATTGTGGCAGCTTAAGGGAAGAAAGATGTGTTTCATTACAGACTGTCTTCCAGCGGGTGGACTTCCAATGGGTGAATATACTCTTGGTGGTCAGAAGATTATTTACAGAGATGTTGTATGTCGTTTGGAGGACGGAACTGTTGCAGGTAGCGTTCTTCAGCTAAATAAGGGTGTATGGAATGTATACACAAGCTCAAATATTCCTCTTTGGGAATGTGTAAATGGTGCATCACTAAACCCTGCCACAACACTTGGTGTTGAAAAGACAAAAGGCTCACTTGATGTTGGTAAGGATGCAGATATCATTATTACCGACGGTGAGTTCAATATAGAAAAGACAATCATAGGAGGAGAAATCAGATATGAAGCTTAAGGTAAATGCAAAATTAGACCCAAAATTTGAGCCACTTGCTCTTGTATGCCGTGAAATGCGTGAGGCTACAAAGGAAGATGGTCAGGACCTTGTAATCGGTATTGAAAGAAATAAAGGTTACACAACTACATACAAGACAAGAATTTATAAGGACGGCACAGGCCACGATGAAGAAAACTTTGCATTCATTGAAAGAATGACAAAGGCACTTTTGTGGGTTGCAGGCGGTTATAAAGTTATTATCGCAGGTAGCGAAGTTGTTGGTAATAAGATAAAGGAAGCTTATACTGATGGCGGACTTCGTGATTTTGATGTTCACTTCATGGAAAGAGTTTACGAACAGCCATTCGTAGTTGAAGTTGTTTCGTTGGAAAATGCTCCAAAGGATAAATCAGCTGCTGCTCCTATCGGCAGACACTTAGACGGCTGCAGAATTGGTTTTGATGCAGGTGGATCAGACAGAAAAGTAAGTGCTGTTATTGACGGTGAAAGCGTATATTCAGAAGAAGTTGTTTGGTTCCCTAAAATTACTGAAGATCCAAACTATCACTATGAAGGAATCTTAAGCGCAATGAAGACAGCGGCATCTTATATGCCAAGAGTTGATGCTATTGGAGTTTCAAGTGCCGGTGTTTATGTTGATAACCGTATCATGGTTGCATCACTGTTCCTTAAGGTATCTGATGAAGACTTTGAAAAGAAAGTTAAAAATATGTACATCGATGTTGCAAAGGAGATTGGCGAAAATATTCCAATTGAAGTTGCAAACGATGGTGATGTAACAGCTCTTGCCGGTGCTATGGATTTAAATGACGATTCAGTGCTTGGTGTAGCTATGGGCACATCAGAAGCTGGTGGTTATGTTGACCCACAGGGTAACATCACAGGCTGGCTTAATGAACTTGCATTTGTTCCGGTTGATGCAAGCCGCGAAGCTATGGTTGACGAATGGTCAGGGGACTATGGTTGTGGCGTTAAGTACTTCTCACAGGATGGTGTTATAAAGCTTGCACCATACGCTGGTATTGAACTTGATGAAAACCTTTCACCTGCTGAAAAATTGAAGGTTGTTCAGGGACTTATGAAGGACGGCGACGAAAGAGCAGTAGCTATTTATGATACAATCGGTGCATACTTCGGTTATGCAATCGCATTCTATACAGAGTTCTATGACATTAAGCATGTACTTATTATGGGTCGTGTAACATCAGGAGAAGGCGGAGCATTGATTCTGGAAAGAGCACAGGAAGTTCTTGACACAGAATTCCCAGAACTTGCAAAGCAGATTAAGCTTCACATTCCTGACGAGAACTCAAGAAGAGTTGGTCAGTCAGTTGCAGCAGCAAGCTTACCTGAAATTAAATAATTAAACAAAAACAAGCGCATCCGGATGGATGCGCTGTTTTTACTAATTAGAAGCTTCCATTGTCTAAAGAGAGTGGACCACTGCAGGTGGTGGAGGGATTGTAGAATAAAAGTAGAAAATATTAGTTAAAAACCTTAATAATTTCCTTAAAAATGCTTGACAAATACTGAAACTATATGCTATAATAAACATCGTGCTTTAAGCCTTGCGCCAGTAGCTCAGTTGGATAGAGTGCCTGGCTACGAACCAGTAGGTCGGGGGTTCGAGTCCCTCCTGGCGCGCCACGTCGGAACAAGTTATGCTTGTTCCGATTTTTTGTATAACGAAAACCACGCGATAGTCGCGTGGTTCAATAAAGGCTATTGCCGATGAGCAAAAATCCTCCTATGTGTTATAATTAGATTGACCTGCCAGCCAAAAAACACAGAGGAGGATTTATCTATGAAAAAAGAAGCCATAGACACAAATATTTTAGCACACACAAAATGGGATTGCAAGTAGCACATAGTGTTTTCTTCAAAGTTCAGAAGATAAGTGTTTTATGAAGAAAAAAGAGGAGAAATAAGAGATATATTAAGACAGTTATGTCAATGGAAAGGTGTAGAAATAATAGAAGGTGAAGTGTGTCCAGATCATA
>JAZNWI010000114.1:0-4234 GCA_045593305.1 Clostridia bacterium
GCTTTTGCCGACCTTGCAGATGATATGGATTTGGCAGAAGATATGATTAAATATATCATCAACTATTGCCTTGACAATGCACCTGAAGAAATGGCGTTCTTCAATCAGTTTATTGATAAGGGACTACTTGACAGACTAAACAATGTTGTTTCAAACGAATTTGCAAGAGTAACTTACACAGAAGCTGTTGAAATCTTAAAGAAGAACAACGACAAGTTCGATTACCCTGTTGAATGGGGATGCGACTTACAGACAGAACACGAAAGATACTTAACAGAACAGGTATTCAAAAAGCCTGTATTTGTAACAGACTATCCGAAGGAAATCAAGGCATTCTATATGAAGCTTAATGACGATGGAAAAACAGTTGCGGCCTGTGACCTTTTGGTTCCTGGTATCGGTGAAATTATCGGCGGAAGCCAAAGAGAAGAAAACTACGATGTTTTAGAGACTCGTATGAAGGAATGCGGACTAAATCCTGAAGATTATGACTTCTATTTAGACCTTAGAAAGTATGGAACAAATAAGCACGCAGGCTTCGGTCTTGGCTTTGAAAGAGCGGTTATGTATATCACAGGTATGCAGAATATCCGTGATGTTCTTCCGTTCCCAAGAACAGTCGGTACTGCAGAATTCTAATAGTTAGGACAAAAGAAAATGCTTAAATTTCAACTTATTTACGGCGAAAACGGATATAAAGTCGTAAAAGATTTAAGAAACAAAATATTTAAAGATGAGCTTGGTTATATTGAAGTAACTGATGACCTGGAAGATGAATCCTACCATATTGTTGGTTATGAAGAAATTCGACAGATGGGTTTGGGACGAATGACACAGGTGGATGATGAAACCTTTGAGGTCAGCTTTGTGGGACTTGAGGTAGAATACCGCAGACAGTATGTTGGTGACCTTGTTATGCGGGCACTTGCCGATAAAGCGGAACGCCTTGGTGCAAAGTGGATGATAGTAAAAGCACCGGTTTCGCTAAAAGGATTCTTCGAGTTTGAAAGCTATGAAGTATGTGGGGATGAGTTCATGAAAAACAACGAACCACACATCATGATGAAAAAGGATTTAACCAAGAAACAGCCATGTAGGGGGTGCTCACAGTGAGCCGACCACTAGCCGATCGATTACGCCCTGAGAGCCTAGCAGAAGTTGTAGGTCAGGAACATTTAATCGGAGATAATGGGATTTTAAAAAGGGTAATAGAAAACGGGGAAGTTCCGAATATGATTTTCTATGGCCCAAGCGGTATCGGTAAAACTACCGTTGCCAATATAATTGCAAAGAAAACAGGAAAAACCTTGCATCACCTAAACGCTACATCAGCGTCAGTTTCCGATGTAAAGGATATCATAAATTCTCTTGATACATTTTTGACCACAAACGGCGTGCTACTTTATTTAGACGAAATTCAGCACTTTAATAAAAAGCAACAGCAGTCGCTTTTGGAGTTTATGGAAAACGGAAAAATCACGCTGATTGCAAGTACCACCGAAAACCCATATTTTTATGTGTATAATGCGGTGCTTTCGAGAAGTGTTGTATTTGAGTTTAAGCCACTATCCGAGCTGGATATTAAAAAGGCTCTTGAGCGTGCAGTTGAAAAGCTTTCAGAAGAAGAATATAAGGATTACAAAATAAAAGCAACAGATGAAGCATTGATGCATATTGCGGCATCGGGCGGAGGGGATGTGCGAAAAGCACTGAACTCTTTAGAGCTTTGCTTTTTAACAACACCTGCCAATAAAGACGGCGAAATAGTAATAGACGAAAAAATCGCAGAACAGGCAACCCAGAAAAAGGTTTTAAGGTATGACCGAGATGGTGACAGCCACTATGATGTACTAAGTGCATTTCAAAAGTCAATCCGTGGCTCTGACCCGGATGCGGCGATTTACTACCTTGCCAAGATTTTGTCGGCAGGAGATATGATAAGTGCTATGAGAAGAATGCTTGTTATTGCATCGGAAGATGTAGGTCTTGCATATCCACAGGCGGCAGCTATTACAAAAGCCTGCGTGGATTCGGCACTTCAGCTTGGTATGCCGGAGGCAAGAATACCACTTGCTGAAGCGGTTATTATGCTTGCCACAGCACCAAAATCCAATTCGGCAATTTGCGCTATTGATGCGGCAATGCAGTATATTGCATCAAAGGATACGGGAAGTATCCCTTCTCACCTTCAGGATGCGCATTATGGCGGAGCGGAGAAGATGGGTCATGGAACCGGATACAAATATCCTCATAGTTATCCTGACCACTATGTAAAACAACAGTACCTGCCGGATAAGATAAAAAATGCCGTGTACTATGAGTACGGTGATAATAAAATGGAAAAATTAACTAAAGAATACTGGGATAAAATAAAGGAGAATTCCTGATGAAGTATGGCTTTATAAAGGTTTGTGCCGTAACACCTGAAGTAAAGGTTGCGGATTGCAAATTCAATTCAGAAGAAATAATTAAGAATTTTGAAAAAACAGAAGATGCAAAAGTTGTTGTATTTCCTGAACTTGCTGTTACAGGATATACCTGCGGGGATTTGTTTTTTCAGGAAACTCTGATTCGTGATGCAGAAAAAGCAGTTCTTGATATAGCCAAAGCGTCAAAAAAACACGACTCTTTGATAATTGTAGGCGCGCCTGTGTCAGTAGGACACAAGCTTTATAACTGTGCCGTAATACTTTATCGCGGAAAAATCCTTGCTATTGTACCAAAGATGCATTTGCCGACTTATGCAGAGTTCTATGATGCCAGATATTTTGCGCCTGGAAAATCCGATACAGAATTCATTTCATGGGGAAATGATACGGTTCCTTTTGGAACAAACATCATTGTCCGTGACAAGAATATGAAGAATTTTGCTCTTGCAATAGAAATATGTGAAGATATATGGACGGTAAGTCCGCCATCCAATAGACATGCAGCAGCAGGTGCTACGATTATAGCCAACCTTTCCGCAAGTTCAGAGTCTGCAGGAAAGAGCAACTACAGAAAAACTCTTGTAAGCATGCAGTCATCAAGTCTTATGTGCGGATATATCTATGCAAGCTCAGGTACAGGCGAATCTACGGCTGATGTGGTTTACAGTGGCGACAGTATGATTTGTGAAAAGGGTGCACTGCTTGCTCGTGGTACTCTTTTCGAAAATGAAATTGTGACATCTGAAATTGATGTTGATATGCTTGCTTTTGAACGAAGACGAACATCCACATTCGTAAGATTTACTGAAAAGGAATATCACATAGTAGAAACTGATTTTGAAATAAAAGAAACAAGCCTCACACGAAAGGTGGAAAAGCTTCCTTTTGTGAAGCCGGATAACGAATATTTTGAAGCAGTTTTGCAACTTCAGGCAAATGGACTTAAAAAGAGACTTCTTCATACAGGCACAAAAAGTGCAGTGCTTGGTATTTCAGGAGGCCTTGACTCAACTCTTGCGCTGTTGGTTACAGCCCGTGCCTTCGATTTGGCAGGACTTGACCGAAAGAATATTATTGCAATAACAATGCCTTGCTTCGGCACAACAAAGAGAACCTACGATAATGCGGTTAAACTTTCAAATATAATAGGTGCTGAACTCCGCGAAATAAATATTAAGGATGCAGTTTTAAAGCATTTTGATGATATTGGGCAAAATGCCGACGAATTTGACATAACATATGAAAATTCTCAGGCAAGAGAGCGTACTCAGGTTCTTATGGATATTGCAAATAAGATTGGAGCTTTGGTTATAGGAACAGGAGACATGTCAGAACTGGCACTTGGCTGGGCAACATATAACGGTGACCATATGTCTATGTATGGGGTGAACAGCGGAGTGCCAAAGACACTTATTAAATACCTTGTAGAATACGAGGCAGACAGAATAGAGAGCGAAGAACTGAAGAATGTACTTAGTGACATAGTTGCAACCCCGGTAAGCCCTGAACTTCTTCCGCCAAAGGAAGGTGAGATTGCACAAAAGACAGAACAGGCAGTAGGCCCGTATGTATTGCATGACTTTTTCCTATATAATATGGTAAAGCTCGGCTTCTCACCATCCAAGATATATCACCTTGCACAGATTGCATTTAAAGGTGAGTTTAATAATAAGGAGATTATCGGTTGGATGAAGATGTTCTATAGAAGATTCTTCACTCAGCAGTTTAAGCGTTCTTGTGTTCCGGACGGACCAAAGGCGGTTGATATATCTTTGTCACCTAATGATTGGCGTATGCCAAGCGAT
>JAZNWI010000115.1:0-3717 GCA_045593305.1 Clostridia bacterium
TGTCCAGTATTCATATCTATCCATATCCTTGGAATAAATCGGAAACTTGAAATCCTTTTCATAGTTCAGCTTTTCCTCAAATACTGCAGATGTCGATGTCCCTTCGCATAATACTGTTGTCTTTTTCGAAGAAATATCTGCATTTGCAGGCATAAGAATTGTTATTGTCTTATTTTCTTTATCAATTACCTCGCTAATCATTCCATCAACATAAAGGTATTTGATTCCAATTGCTGACCTGCTTTCCATGAGTTTCTTATAAATAGGCTCAATTGCAAGAAGCAAATCGCGCTCCTCGGCAATAGAAAGTGTTTGCTGACTTTTTTCCCTTAAAGGCTTATATTTTTCTTTAAATGTCTCCATGGCTTTCTTGGAAACTGTTCCCTCAACTCCTCTGTTTGATGAAACCGGAAGGTTAAGGGCTTCGTCACAAAGCGAAATGAGCTCATTTAAAGGAACCCTTATCACATTGTCTGCCATTTCATTTATTATCTGTCTAAGCTTCAGATAAGAATATCTATTGGATGTTCCTTCCTTATATTCAACCTCGTCACAAGCGTCCTGAAGCTTATACTTATACTCGATAGGATAATCACCCGGAAGATTTCCAAAGCTTCCGTTTTCGAGCATATCCTTTGCCAGGGCAACAAAGCAGTCAATAAGCTCCTTTATGTGATGATCGGTCTGAGTTTCTATTATAACTCTTGGTTCTTCTACAAGATCAGGTTCGTGTTCCGGAACCAAATCCTTAAGATATTCATATTCAGGCTCAAGACCTGCATTTTGCTTAATCTCATAAGCCGCGCCCATATCATTGCCAGGCAAATATGTTATAATGTCCTCAATCTCATTCATGGTACCGTCATTACGGATTACGTTATGCCAGCCATAGTTGTCAACAATCTTGTTTTCACGGACTGTTGAAATCCAGAGATTATAGTTTTTCAGTACATCTTCGGTAACATTTCTTCTGATAAGGGTATATGCAGATCCTTCGTCAGGATAAACACCGCCTTCTCCAACATAGTCATCTCGGATGTAGTTTTCTTCAATTATTGTTCCTCTTTGAATTGACAAGCAATAAATCGCCGCACCATCGTGCATTGTTTCGTTTACATTGTGAATGTAATTTCTTGCAACATAGTTGTCACCACTACCTTCTGCTTTATTGCTCCATCCCCAGCCGAACATAATTGCTGAATAAGGAATATTGCTCAATTCATTGTTAGTAATGGTAAGACCCTTGGTGTAGAAAGCACTTATGCCGCCACCACCACAGATTGTTTCACCTGTTCGGGTTATATAGTTATTGTCAATAATGTTATTTCTTGTAGGCACATCGCTGGCATACGGCTCACGGTCAGGGGTAAATGCCCAGACGCCTGAAATCGCGAAATCCGTAGGCTCAACTGTTCTTATCATTAAATATCTGTATTTCTCTCCGTTTCCGTTGAAGTCATAGCTTGCAAGGTCCGGAGCCGGAGTATCCTGTGTGGCAACTACCACATAGCTTCCTTCTTCAAAGCTTCTGTCATTTGAAAGAAGCACTTCAAAGCCCTGTCTGCACTCATCTGTTACCTCTTCGGAGAATGCCAGCTTAATATTTGTAATGTTGTACTTTGTTTCAAAGTCGTATCTCACCCAACTCTTTTCGCCGTTTTTCGGGCCATACGGGTCGGAATGCCACGCTCCGCCATTTATTCTCTTCTGATAATCAGCTTCAGTCACCCAGGAAAGACCTCCTGTTATATATGTAAATCCATCAAAATAAGATGTTGAAGCCTTTGTCTTTTCAGTAATAAGATTGCAAAGACCTGCATCAGCCGGTGGTTTAATCTGTACGCTTTCATATGTGGTACCAACACCGCCGTGATGTGCCCAACCTATTGCAACGGCAGCATCAGCTATATCAGAAAAGGCATTTCCTCTTATAACTGTTCCGTCAACAGCATCAAACATATAAATACCTACTGCGCCAAGACCAAAGAAATAGTTGTCCAAAAACTCTATATTCTCGCATCTGTCCATAGCAATAAGTGCCGGAGTGGTCCATGGTGCATCGTTTGATGTTCTTACATTCTGCTGCTGTGCAATTTCAAAGCCTGCAGTATCGTCCATTCCGTAGAATGCACCGTGTGCAATCTTAAATCCCTGAATTGTTATATTCTCTACTCTTTTGTTTTCTGTTCTTCCATCAAAGGTGATAAGTCTGCTTTGCTTTGGTGCAATAACCTCTGCAGTAGTCATATCCTCGCCTTCTCTTGGAATGTAGTAAACGGTTTTTTCCTTCTTATTATAATAGAACTCGCCCGGCTTATCCAAAAGCTCAAAGGCATTTTTTACAAGGAATCCAACATCGTATCGGCCTCTTAAATCATTGTAGTTAGCCGAAGCAACATCATTCCACCAGCTTTGAGCCATAAGTGCTATTACCTGATCAGGATTATCCGGATCAGGGATAATGTCCTTAACTCTTGAGGTTGAAAGCTTCCAGTTTCTCTGCCAAGCAAATTCTATATCCTCCGCGTTTTCATAATCGCCAATTTCTGAGGTGGAAATGTACATTCCGTCATAAGGATATGTGGTTTTTGGATCGTCATAATAACCGGTACCAAAAATCTGACGGTTAGATGATGCAACATATGCCTTTTTATCATTTACATACATTTCACGCATCATTGTCACACCATCGACAGGAGCTTTCCATACACCATCATATTCACTCTTTTCAAATGTGCCAACCTTGACACCACCGGAGATAACAGGCATATTTTCGCCCTTATATATCACACGATGTCCGTTTTTGCCTGAATCCTCTGTTGTAAAATGAAGAGGGTCGTCAATGTAATATGTACCGCTTTCAACATTGACTACTATATCTCCCTGCATTTCATCCGAAATTGTTCTGATATATTCCTGAGCTTTTGCTATTGTTTGAAACGGTGCATCTTTAGTTCCTTGTGCATTATCGTTACCGCTTTGGGAAACGAAAATTTCTTTCCATACAGGCGAAGCCTCCTCCTTCTCTGCTAAAACCAGAGAAGGAGTAAGCATTATAAACGATAAAATTACACTTAAAATTTTATTCTTGCTCATCGTCAATATCCTTTCAATTTTTTATGAAAGGCTTAATTATTTTGTTTTAAGCCATTCATCAACCTGAGACTGAACCTCAGCTATAATCTTATCTGCACCCGCTACATCAAGCTTGTTGATAAAGTCGTTATATGCAGAATCAACATCAACTACACCATAGTCAAGTACTTTTAGGAATTCATCAAGTGCAGAACTACATGCAGCAACTTCAGTTTTGATGTTATCCATTGTTGGGTTGAATCCAAGAAGTGGGCTTCTCTTTGCTGAGTCGTTGATTTTCTTTGTTTCTTCCCATGTATCATCTGCCTGTGTTGGAAGTAGGTATGAATTGTAAACATTACCTGCTGCCCAGCTTTCCAATGAGTAGAATGGATTTTCTTTTACTTCAATTCTGTTAAGTCGGAGGCCAAGCGGTCTTAGGAAGACAAATTTGGTGGACAACTCCTTGGCTCACAGAACGACATGGCTACGATCCGACTTCTGTGTTGGAAGTAGGTATGAGTTGTAAACATTACCTGCTGCCCAGCTCTCTAATGAGTAGAATGGATTTTCTTTTACTTCAATTCTGTTTTCACCGGTCTTTTCGTAGTTTACACCTTCAATACCATATACAAGTAGGTT
>JAZNWI010000116.1:0-11054 GCA_045593305.1 Clostridia bacterium
ATTTTGAAGTTTCTATAATCTTTTTTAGATGGTTTTCCATCCACAAAAACCACCATGGAAGCCACATTATCGCTGCCCTGAATATTTGAAATATCATAAGACTCAATTCGCTTTGGTATAGCTTCAAGGCTTAATTTTTTCGCAAGCTCTGATAGGATTTTACTCTTTCTCTCTTCTATTTTTATGTTATTTACGCGATAATTTTCCGCCGCAATTTCGGCATTTTTATGCACCATTTCAGTAAGCTTTTTCTTTTCGCCTTTTTGTGGGAATAGAAGCTCTACCGCGCCCTGTCTTTTTTTGCGAAGCCACTCTTTAACCACATCGCTGTCCTCTATTTTATACTCTACCAGAATTTCTCTCGGTATATCCTCTGATTCCGCATAAAATTGAGTTACGAAATCAGACATAACTTCCCCGTCTTCCGAATCCTTTGTTCCGTCAATACGATAGTTGTTTCTGCCTGTAATTTTACCCTTTCTGACAAAGAAAATCTCCACAAAAAAGTGGTTCCCAAGACGAGCACCTGCAATAATATCCATATCGGTCTGCCTGTCGGTATTTATTATCTTCTGTTTTTCTTCAAATCGGCGAATTGCCGCTATTTTATCACGAAGTGCTGCTGCTTTTTCAAACTCCATATTTTTGGAAGCCAGCATCATCTCTTCTTGCATATTATCCACAAGCTTTTCGTGATCGCCCTCTAAAAATGAGCAGATGTCAAAGAAAATTTTGCGGTATTCATCCTTTGAAACATTACCCTTAATGCACGGGCCGAAACAGTTTGAAATGTGATAATTAAGACATGGCCTGCCCTTTCCGATATCCTCCGGGAATTTTCGTTTACAAAGCGGTGGCTTAAATATTTTCTGCACAATTTCAAGAGCTGTTTTAACAGTTTGCATACCGGCAAATGGTCCAAAATATTTCGCTCCGTCTTTTTTCAAAACTCTTGTCATAAAAACTGACGGGTAGTCTTTATTTATTGTAACCTTTATATACGGATACTGCTTGTCATCTTTTAAAAGGATGTTATATTTTGGTCTGTGCTTTTTTATTAAGTTGCACTCTAAAACAAGCGCCTCTACTTCAGAATCGGTAACAATGTACTCAAAATATGCAATATTTGAAACCATAGCCACAACCTTTGGACTATGGTTTTTATTGCTGCCGAAGTATTGGCGCACTCTGTTTTTTAATATTTTTGCCTTGCCTACATAAATTATCGTATCTTCCTTATCGTGCATGATATACACGCCAGGAAGTTCAGGCAGGTTTTTCAGTTCCTCTTCAAGATTAAACATAAAGTATTCCTCTCAAATTGAAAATAACTCTACTTTTGAAGCAGAGTTATTTTTTAAGTAATATCATTCAGTAAAATTAGAAGCAATCAAATTAACCAATGTCACAGCGGCTTCTTCTTCGTCAGCACCATCTGCAATGATATTGATTGTTGTACCTTTTGTAATTCCCAAGGATAAAACACCAAGTAAACTTTTTGCATTTACCTTGCGGTCATCCTTTTCAACCCAGATACTTGATTTGAATTCATTTGCTTTCTGTATAAAAAATGTTGCAGGACGAGCATGCAAGCCCACCTGATTCTGAACTTCAACTTCCTTTGAATACATAAAGATCCTCCTTAATGCCTTTCCAAAAAACGATAAATATCTATTATTAGAATACTAGAATTTTTTCCATTCGTCAAGAAATTTTGTAATAAATTGCAAATTTTAGTTAAAGATACCCGATTAACAGGCTAATTATTCATCATTTTTGTTATTTTCGACTACATCTTCAACTTTTCCCGAAAGAGCCGCTCTTACCTTGCGTTCAATCATCTCTGCAAATTCAGGATTCTCTTCCATGTACTTTTTAACATTATCACGGCCCTGACCAAGTCTTTCACCTTCATAAGAGAACCAAGCTCCGCTTTTTTTAATTATGTCAAAGCTTACTGCCACATCAATGATGTTTCCAAGCTTTGATATGCCTTCGCCGTACATAATATCAAATTCTGCTTCTTTAAACGGCGGTGCAACCTTATTTTTAACAACCTTAACCTTTGTCTTGTTACCGATAATTTCAGTTCCGTTCTTTATTGCTTCCTGGCGTCTTACCTCAAGACGAACTGAAGAGAAGAACTTTAAAGCGCGTCCACCCGGGGTTGTTTCAGGGTTTCCGTAAACAACGCCAACCTTTTCACGAATCTGGTTTATGAAAATAACTGCAGTTCCTGATTTTGAAGTTATACCTGTAAGCTTACGAAGTGCCTGTGACATAAGTCTTGCTAAAAGTCCCACATGGTTTGAGCCCATTTCACCCTCGATTTCAGCCTTTGGAACTAAAGCTGCAACAGAGTCGATTACTACAACATCAAGTGCTCCGCTTCGAACTAGTGCTTCTGCAATTTCAAGTGCCTGTTCACCTGTATCAGGCTGAGATACGATTAGGTTATCTATATCAACACCAAGGTTTTTCGCATAAACAGGGTCTAAAGCGTGCTCTGCATCAATAAATGCCGCTTCTCCGCCTTTTCGCTGTGCTTCTGCAACAACATGAAGAGCAACTGTTGTTTTACCTGAAGATTCAGGCCCATAAATTTCCACAACTCTGCCCTTTGGAATGCCGCCAACACCAAGTGCCATATCAAGAGTCATTGAGCCTGTGGGAATAACATCCACATCAACATGCGGTGCTTCGCCAAGCTTCATGATACTGCCCTTGCCGTACTGCTTTTCAATAGCTCCAAATACAGCATCAAGTGCCTTTCTTTTTTCAGCTTTATTCTCTGCTACTTGCTTTTCATCCAGTTTTTTGTCCATTCGAAAACCCTCCGAATTCTGTGCATATTCTTAACACATATTTTATCATATCTACCGCAAAATTGCAATAGTTATCTTACATTTTTGGGTACACTTCAATTTTTTCAACACCATCTACTGCCGCCTTGATTAAGGCATCGATGTCAAGTCTTTTTTCGCTCTTTTCAATCATAGCTCTCTTTGGATTTGTTGTCGGGTGTTTTGGTGTAAATACAGTACAACAATCCTCGTAAGGAAGTATGGATGTATTAAAAGTATCAATAGCGTGCGCACGCTCAATAATTTCCGTCTTATCCATACCGATTAAAGGTCTTAAAACAGGCATATCTATAACAGAATTTGTAACATCAAGTGCCGCCAGTGTCTGGGATGCCACCTGTCCTGCACTCTCGCCTGTGATAAGTGCTAAGGACTTATTGTTTTTCGCCACAATCTCTGAAATTTTCATCATAAATCTTCGCATTATAAGTGTCATATGCTCTTCAGGGCAATTATCACGGATTGCCAGCTGAATTTCGGTAAACGGCACAATATAAAGGTTGATTTTTGATGTGTATCTTGCGATTATTGATGCAAGCTCTATTACCTTTTCCTTTGCTCTGTCGCTTGTATATGGAAAACTGAAGAAGTTTACCGCATCAATTTCAATACCCCTTTTAGCAATCATATGACCGGCAACCGGGCTGTCAATTCCGCCGGATAGCAAAAGTGTCGCCTTTCCGCCTGTACCAATTGGCATACCGCCCTGACCCTTTATACGCTTTTCACGCAGATATACAAAGGCAAATCGGTCACGAACCTCCACCTGAACAGTGGCCTCCGGCTCGTGTACATCAACTATAAGCCCGTCCATTTCTTCGTGAAGATAACCTCCCACTTCGATTGCAAGCTCCACAGAGTTTAGCGGGAACTTTTTATCAGAACGCTTTGCTTCAACCTTGAACTTTGTACCAGGCAGAAGGTCATCCTTTAAATATTCGATTGCTTTCTTTTCAATATCTTCAACTGTTTTCTCACAAACCGCAGCTCTTGTTACCGATACGATACCAAAAATTAGAGAAAGTCTTTCGCAAACAAGGTCTATTCTCTCTTCCTCTTCTACTTCCACATATATGGTTGCCTGCTGAATTGTAATTTTAACAGTTGCTATATTTTTTATGGCATCCGAGATATTCTGTATAAGAATTTTCTCGAACTTTGGTCGGTTTCCGCCCTTTAAAATTATTTCGCCATATTTTACCAGAATTACTTCTTTCACTTTATTACCTCACATATTTTCGTATATTACTGACTTCGTCTTTTAATGTATTAACAACATAGTCAATATCAAACTCTTCGCTCGAAAAACTAAACCTTATTGCACCCTCAATTTCCTTTTTACTTCGTCCCATAGCCGACAAAACATGGCTTGGCATTGGCTTGTTTGATGAGCAGGCAGAGCCTGTTGAAACATAAATCCCTTTTGCCTCCAAAGAATGCAGAAGAATTTCTGCTTTTATACCCAAAAATGATACATTTAAAACATATCCCGAATTATTTTCACATCCGTTGATTTTTATGTTGTCTATATTTTCTTCTATTTTTGTTTTAAATTCTTCCCGAATGGTTTTGTCTACGGGTTTGTAGTTTTCAACTGCCGCACCAAAGGCTGCAATTCCTGCCACATTTTCGGTGCCGGAGCGCATATTCTTCTGTTGTCCGCCACCTGCAATAAGGGGAGCAAGATGTACATTATCTGCAATATATAAAGCTCCTGCGCCCTTTATTCCGCCGACTTTGTGACCACTTATGGATAAAAGGTCAATTCCCATAGCCTTTGGCTTTATATCCACTTTTAAAAAGCCCTGAACACCATCGGTATGCAAAACCGCCTTGGGTGCTTTTTTCTTCATAACCGCCTTTATTTTATCAAAAGGCTGAATTGTTCCCGTTTCGTTATTAACCGCCATGACACTTACGAAAATGGTGTCCTGGCAAACAGCTTCTTCTAAAGCATCAACTGAAATTTCACCGTTTTCGTTTACATCAAGATAAGTAACTCTGAAGCCATTTTTCTCTAAAATGCGAAATGGCTCAAGCACTGACGGATGTTCAATTTTTGTGGTTATAACATGTGTTCCGCGCCTTTTGTTTGCCATACAATATCCCAGGATAGCAGTATTGTTTGACTCTGTTCCGCCTGATGTAAAATATATATTTTGTGCTGATGCGCCTAAAACCCTTGCTATATTTTCCTTACTGGCTGTTATCAGCTTTTCAGCACGAAGGCCAAGGCCATGAAGACTTGACGGGTTGCCAAAATCAGAAAAGGTATCAAGAACTGCCTTTTCTGCTGCACTATTCGGTTTTGTTGTTGATGCATTGTCAAGGTATATCATTAGTCCTTACTCCTTATAATAAGTGCCTTGCCCTTTTCTATACTAATTTCGCAAGTACTTTCCGTCATAACATTGCTTACCCCAAGGCTTGTACCGCATTTTATTGTTCCATTTTCCAAAGGATAGTCAAGACCTTTGGTTGTAACACCAAAAAGCTCCTCACAAATTGGTATTATTGATATAATATCGCCCGGGTTTCCACTAATGGAAAACTTATTCTCTGCAAAATAAATCTCGTTATTTTCATCGATTATTCTTGCATTTCGAAGCCTTGAAAGCATGCCGATATTTGCAAGAGAATGGTCCATCCTTGTTCCAATCATACCAAAAAGCAAAACACCGTCAAAACCTTTTTCCTCTGCATACATAATAGCAAGCTCGGAATCGGTAAAATTCTTTCTCTTCGGATAAAGCATTTTGTCCTCGGGAATATCGCTATACTTGGTGGAATCCATATCACCAATCACAATATCCGCTTTTATGCCAAACTTTTTTGCATGGTCATAGCCTGAGTCAGCACAAATAACGAAATCATCAGGTTTTATGTAGTCTTTTATATATTCTCCCACATTTCCGCCGCAGATTATAATCCCTCTCATACTTCCTCCAACAAGCCTTTTATAGATCCTGTTATATCATCGTTAAATACAGCAGAGCCTGCAACAATTACATTTGCGCCAAGTTCTACTACGGATTTTATATTGGATTTTTTAACTCCGCCGTCCACTTCAATTAAGAAATCATCACCTAAAAGCTCTCTTAGCTCTGTAATTTTTGGATTTACATCCTCTATATAAGACTGTCCGCCATATCCAGGATTAACGCTCATTACAAGCACCATATCCACTTTATCAAGATACGGCTTTACTGCATCAACAGGTGTTCCCGGATTTAGTGAAATTCCTGCTTTCTTGCCCAGCGCATGTATTTTTTCAATGCATTCTATCGGTTTTTCGGTAGCTTCCACATGGAAAGTTATCATATCCGCTCCGGCTTTTGCAAAATCCTCAATATATCTTTCCGGCTCGGTAATCATAAGATGCACATCAAAAAACAGGTTTGACATACCTCTTATGCATTTATAAACACAAGCTCCAAAGCTTATGTTCGGCACAAATATTCCGTCCATGACATCAACATGAAGCCACTGTGCCCCCGCCTGCTCAACTTCTTTAATCTGTTCTCCCAGTTTTGAAAAATCTGCTGAAAGCATTGATGGTGATAGTATCATTATTTTTCCCATTCCTTTATTTTTTTTAGCTCGCCAAAAAGCTCAACATAGCTTTCGTATCGGCTTTTTGCAATTTCGCCTATTTCCACTTTTTCTTTTACTGCACAATCCGGCTCATTTATATGCTTGCAACCCTTAAATCTGCACATATCATTAATATCCTGCATTTCAGGGAAATACTTATATAGCTCGTCCGCTTTAATGCTGTTAAGCTCAAAAGATGAAAATCCCGGTGTATCAAGAACATATCCGCCCTCTGAAAGTTCTAAAAGCTCAACATGTCGGGTGGTGTGCTTTCCCCGTTTTATTCGGTCGGAAATCTCTCCTGTTTCCTGAAAAGTATCCGTTATAATATTTAAAATTGTGGATTTTCCAACACCTGAAAGTCCCGCAAAAGCAGAAGTTTTATCCTTGATATAAGGCAGAATTTCTTCCTTTACATCTTCTTCCTTTGCGCAGGTTAAAACCACAGGATATCCTGCCTTTTCATAGATTTCTTTAAGTTCTTCACCTGATTTTACATCAGTTTTATTTATTAAAATTACCGGCTTTATCCCCACATTCTCTGCATTTACCAAAAGCTTGTCTATTAAAAGTATGTTTGGTTCCGGCTCTGCTGCCGCAACAACAATTACCAGAACATCAATATTGGCAACTGTGGGTCTTATTAAGTAGGAGGTTCTAGGATATATTTTTTCAATACTGCCCTTGCCGTTTATAACCTCAATATCTACAAAATCACCGATTGCAGGCTTAATACTTTCTTTCCGGAAAATACCCCTTGCCTTACATTCATAAATGACATTATCGGCGGCCTTTACATAGTAAAAGCCACCGATTCCTTTAATTATTCTACCATTAATCAAAATAAATCACCTTATCCGCAACCAAGTTACCATCCATATACACCTGAACACTTGCATCCTTTGATGACTGAACAGGGATATCTACTGTACCCTCTGTGCGTTTATGAGTCTTATTGTAAATTTCCTTACCGTTGGCAACTGCCTTAATGTGAACAGTTTCCCCACCTGATGCTGGAATGTTAATGGTTAAGGTCTTTTTCTTTAGTGGTGGAGCTGTAACCTCAGGCACACCCTCGGAAATCATAAGGTCAACCTTTGTTCCCTTTTCCACACCTGTTTTTGCAGATGGTGACTGGCCGATTACCTTTCCTCTTTCTTCATCGCTTTCACCCATTGTGATATCTCCAACCACAAGGCCTGCTTCTACTATCAGCTTTTCAGCTTCTGTCTGGAAAATGCCTGTTACCTTTGGAACGACTGCCTGTTCTTCTTCAGCACTTACATAAATGGTAACTTCTGTTCCCTTTTCTACCTTTTCCTTTGCATCAGGCTCTTGTTTTATAACATAACCAAGCTCGATTGTTTCGCTGAACTCTTCTTCAATTATATATTTAAAGCCATTTTCACGAAGACGCTTTTCTGCATCCTCCTGCTTTAAATTTACAACATCAGGAACCGCTATCATTTCCTTGTCTGAACCAAGGCTTACGGTTACCTTAATCTTTCTGTTCTTCTTTACAGGCTGATTAACGCCCGGATTCTGTTTTATAATCTTGCCTTCTTCAATTTCTTCGGATTCTTCATATTCAATGTTCTCGTTAAGTCTTAAATTTTCTCTGTCAAGAAGTTCTTCAGCCTCTTCGATAGTAAGATTTGTAAGGTCAGGCACTAAATATTCCTGTGCTCCGCCACTCATTGAGCAGTATGACAAGATACCCAAAAGTATTGCTGCTGCTACTGCAATAATAACAATTTTTGCATTCTTATTATTCTTTTTGCGACTTTTACTTTTTCTCATAATATACTCATCCTTTGCCTTATTACTATCAAGACGCTTTGTTTCATACTTGCCTTCTCTTGCACCCTGCATGCTTGGTGCAATTCCTATTACTTTTTCAAGGTCAGCCACCATTTCCTGTGCACTTTGATATCTTGAATGCTGGTCCTTGGCAATTGCTTTCATTACGATATTGCAAATCTCATCAGGAATATTATGGCTACACTTTTCTCTTATATCCTCTGCGTCATTTTCAAGCTTTGCAAGTGCTACTGCAACCGGATTTGGTCCGTCAAAAGGAACTTCACCTGTTAACATTTCATAAAGTACAACACCTAAAGAATAGATGTCACTTCTCTCGTTTATGAATCCACCGCGTGCCTGTTCAGGTGAAATATAGTGAACAGAACCCATAGCTCCGCTTCCTGCCACCATGGTTTCGCTTGTTGCTGCCTGTGCAATACCGAAGTCTGCAACCTTAAGTGTTCCATCAGATGCCATAAGAACATTATGTGGCTTAATGTCACGATGTATAATTCCGCCGGCATGTGCACAAGCAAGAGCTCTTCCTATCTGTACTGCAAACTCGCAAGCTTCTTTTGGCTCTAAATGTCCTTTACTTGTTATATATTCCTTTAAGGTAATGCCGTCAACATGCTCCATTACTATGTAGTCGAGCTCACCGCTTTCTGATACATCATAAACCTGTACAATATTCGGGTGTGAAAGGCGTGCTGCAGCTCTGGATTCTGTGTTGAATTTCTTAACCACATCCGGGTCGTTCTTTAAGGAATCCTTAAGTACCTTTATTGCAACAAAACGGTCAAGCACCTGACATTTTGCCTTATATACGGTGGCCATTCCGCCTGTGCCTACCTTTTCAATGATTTCGTATCTGTTCCCGATAACCTTCCCTATCAAGTAGTCCATCTAAGACTCTCCTTTCATCTATCAACTAACGGGTATTTTATATTTCTTTCTCTTTTAGTTTATCAAATGCAATACAGGTGATATTATCTATACCGCCCTTTTTATTTGCAAGAGCTACAAGTTCTTCAACTCCTTCTTGCAAATCCTCGCATCCGTCTATTATTTCCATTATCTGTGTATCGCTTACAAGGTTTGTAAGTCCATCTGAGCTTACAATCACCGTTTCGTCATTGTAATCCACAATTCGCACATCCACTTTAATCGATGCATCAGTTCCTATGGCACGGGTTATCACATTTTTCTGGGGGTGATTTTTTGCGTCGTCGCTTGTAATTCTGCCTCGTGACAGTAGCTCCTGAACTAAAGAATGGTCGGTGGTGATCTGATTTATTTCACCATTTTTTACAGTGTAAACACGGCTATCACCTACATGGACAACGATAAGTTTTCCATTAAATATAAACGCCATGGATGCGGTTGTTCCCATACCTTCTGAATTTTCCTTATGTCTGGAATATTCATAGATTTCAGCATTTGCCTCAATAAAGGCTCTTCTTATCATTTCCCCAAGTTCAACATAATCCATATTCGGGTCAAACTTTCTGATGATATGGTCCTTTATAATCATTGTCGCCATTTTACTTGCGACTTCGCCTTTGGCGTGCCCGCCCATACCGTCGGCAACCATGGCTCCCATAAGGTTTTCATTTCGGTATGAAAAGAAACTGTCTTCGTTTATCTTTCGTACTCTTCCCGTGTCGGAATATGCTCCCATTCTCATAAAATCACCTCCTTTAAAAGATTTTTTATAAGAGTTTTTTCCTTAGTTGACCGCAGGATGCCTGAATGTCAGACCCCAATTCTCTGCGGACCGTGGCATTTATGCCAAGGCTATTTAGCCTTTCGCAAAAATCACGGATTTCCTTTTTATTTCCTTTATGATATTCTCGCTCTTCAATTTTGTTTACCGGTATCAAATTAACATGGCACAACATTCCTTTTAAAAGTTTTGCCAATTCCTCTGCATTTTCTTTGGAATCATTGACACCGCTTATCAGCGAATATTCAAAGCTGATTCTTCTCGTTGTTGTTTTTATATAATCCTTGCAGGCTTTTATCAGTTCCTCTATGGGGTACTTCTTATTCACCGGCATTATAGAGTTTCGTATTTCGTTATTCGGTGCATGAAGGGATACCGAAAGAGTTATCGGCATATTTTCTTTTGCCAGGTCATATATCCTTGGGACAAGCCCACAAGTTGAAAGGGAAATATGTCTGTAACCGATATTAAGCCCCTTTTCGTGATTTACATTATGCAAAAACTTTATCACATTTTCAAAGTTATCAAGTGGCTCACCGATACCCATCATTACAATGTTACTTATTCGCTCGCCAATATCTTTCTGGGCAAATATCACCTGATTCAAAATTTCACCGGGAGTTAAGCTCCTGTAAAGTCCGCCGATTGTTGATGCACAAAATCCGCAACCCATCCGGCAACCCACCTGAGATGATATGCAAATTGAAATTCCGTGGTTATAATACATAACCACACTTTCAATGCAGTTCCCGTCAGGAAGCTCAAACAAGTATTTTGTTGTTTTGTCAAGCTTTGAAACATACTTTTCACGAATCTTTAAGGTTGACACAAAGCTCACCTTGGAAAGCTTTTCGCGGGTAGCCTTTGAAATATTTGTCATCTCATCAAAACTTTCTACGCCTCTAGAAAGCCACTCGAAAATCTGTCCTGCACGAAACTTCGGTTCGCCTTGTTCTTTTAAAAATTCTTCAAGCTCGCTAAATTCAAAATCCTTTAAATCTATCATTTGCATTTCCTTTTTATCTTACAAATAAAGAATCCGTCTGTACCATCTATATTCGGATAAA
>JAZNWI010000117.1:0-4006 GCA_045593305.1 Clostridia bacterium
TTCTTTGCCCTTCGCTATAATGGTCAGGGACACGATTTTGATGTATACGGAACAATAGCAGCTTTAGAAGAATATGAAAGACAAGGTAAGCCTGTCAGAATTTTTGGTTTTCCGTCATTTCTGTATTTTACAGTAAAACAAATGAAAGACACAGGACACAGACCTTTAAAACTTAATACAAAGTCAATGACATTGCTTGGCGGAGGTTGGAAAGGATACGCCGACAAGCAAATTCAGAAAAGAGAGCTTTATGCACTTGTGGAAGAAATGCTTGGAATCCCTCAGCAGAATTGCCGTGATGGATATGGCTCAACAGAACATTCTGTTCCTTACTTTGAGTGTAAAAACCATCATTTCCACATCCCTGTATATAGCAGAATGATTATCCGTGATGTTGAAAATCTCAAGCCATTGCCTAATGGCACTCCCGGTTTTGCCAACTTCATTACTCCTCACCTTATGAGTGTACCTGCGGTATCGGTTCTTATGGGCGATATGGCGGTGCTTCATGATGCAGAGGAATGCGGATGCGGTATAAAAACACCGTATATGGAGATTCTTGGAAGAGCCGGAACAAGTGCAACAAAAAGCTGTGCAATAAAAGCAAGCGAACTTTTGAAAAGATAGAGGTGAAGATGGTTATGGAATTTATTATAAGAGGTAAAAAAGTTAACATTGAAAAAGAAAATTGTTTGGATGGAATAAATGAACAGATAATAATAGACCTTTCAAACGATATTTTAGATATTAGAAAAGTTATTTCAAGCCTTGATAAGCTCGGTCATTTCGTGGCAGAAGATAAAGAGTTTTTGGTTTCGGAACTTATGGAACTCGGCTTTTCAAAAGATGAAGCAATGCAGATAAAAAAAGATTCTCTTGCTGTTTTATCTGAAAAAGAGCTTTATAAAAAGATAAACAGAGAGCTTGGCGGACTGCCTTTTGAAATGTCACGTCAGACAAGCCGCGAAGAACAGTTCGAGGGCTGGATGCCCGTTGGTGTTTTAGGGCATGTTACAAGCTCAAATGATGCAATGCTCCCGTTTTTCAGTTCTGTGGAAGGACTTTTAACAGGAAACATAAATGTTATTAAAACGGCATCAGGAGCGCACAAGGTCGCAATGAAGATGATTGAAAAGCTTTGTGCAGAAGATGAGAGCTTATGCCCGTATTTTTATGTGTTCCCTCTCTCATCAAAGGATAAGGAACTTTTAACCGAGCTTTTTGGCTTGTGTAATACAGTTGCTGTATGGGGTTCTGATGGGGCTGTTTCAGGAGTCAGAGAGCTTGCACCCAAAGGCGTTAATATTGTTGAATGGGGTAACAGAATAAGCTTTAGTTACTTTACGGAAAAAGGATGTACAAGAGAAAAGCTTGAGGCACTTGCTCATGATGTATGTGTAAACGATCAGCAGGCCTGCAGTGCACCTCAGATTGTGTACTATGAAACAGATTCAAAGGAAAAGCTTCTGCGTTTTGCAGAAGAATTTTATAACGAACTTCAAAAAGTATCGGATACATATCCTCTCCATCCTATGACAGAACCTGAAAAGGCTGAACTAACGGCACAAACTAAAATGTGCTATCTTGAAGAAATTATGGGAGATGCAAAACTCTTAAACGGAAACGGTTGCCGTATTTTTGTAAAGTTTGATAATGAACTTTGTGCATCGCCGCTTTATCGCACGGTTATTGTTAAAGGAATTAAAAGATGTGAGCTTGTCGGTGTGCTCAGACCGTTCCGTTCATATCTTCAGAGTGTTGGTCTTGCGTGCGGTACAGATGAAATTGTTCCGCTTACAAACCTTTTGCTTGCCGGCGGTGTTAATCGTATAACAGAACCTGGACTTATGATGGGCGGCTATACAGGAGAGCCTCATGATGGTGTTTATGCTATGACACGCTATCTTAAAAGGGTTAGTTTTATAAATCACGGATTACCTGCAGGAACTATGTCCCTTGTTGAGATGAGCGACAAGATGCATAAACCTTTTGATGATGGTACTCCCGTGCTTAAAAAAGATGAATTCCCTGCCGAGAGAGAAATTGAAAATGAGGGCTATCTTGTTTTAAAAAGCGGTGGCAGCAGCGGAAAAGCAAAATATGCACTTCACACATATGCTGATGCTGAAGTTACATATAAAGAAACCGGTCGCTTTATAATAGCAGCAGGTGTTAATCCTAAAAAGGATATTTGTATGAATTTGTTCTACTCAGGCGAATTATATGGGGGCTTTATAAGTATATATGAAGCTCTGAAAAGTGCTGAAATAATCCAGCTTCCTATGACGGCAGTTATGGATATGGAACGTGTGGCAAACGAAATTGTAGAGAGCAAGGTAAATGTTCTGATGGGAATGCCTACCTATCTTTTGAGACTGTTTTCCGAGCAGGAAGAAACGCTTAAGAATTACGGTGGTATTGACCTTATACTCTATGGCGGAGAGCATTTTGATCCTGCACAGGCAGAATATATTAAAAAGACATTTAATGTAAAAAGAATTGCGTCCATTACATATGGTTGCAACGAAATCGGCTCTATGGGGTATGCCTGTGAGTATTGCGAGGGAAGTATTCATCACGTTGCTCCAAGCAAATACCTTGAAATATTAAAGCTTGATAAAGATGAGCCGGTAGCAGCCGGTGAGGTTGGCAGACTTGTTTGGACACCTATCAATCAGGAAAATACACCAATCAAGCGATACGAAATAGGTGACCTTGGAAGGTTTGTAAAAGAACCGTGTAAATGCGGAAGACTTTCACCAAGATTTGAACTTCTTGGAAGATTTGGTGATGTTTTTAAATTTGCAACTAATTATGTAAATTATCAAACCATCAAATCCGTATTTGCGGAAAAAATGAATTATAACGGATGGTTGCAGGTTATTTTATCCTATGACAAATTAAGTGTAATGACAATTTGCGTTGAACCTGATTTTGCTGATTCCGAATCTAATGCCCTTGAAATTCTTAAAAATAATTATCCTGAAATCAATGAGTGCTTAACAGATAAAACAGGCATTGTAAACATTGTAAAACAAGATAAGGACAGCTTTGAACTAAGCTCCGGAGGCGGCAAGATAAGAAGTGTAATAGACCACAGAATTCAGAATTAGGGAGGATAAAAATGGTAAATTCATTTAGCGTTAAACGAAGTCCTCTTGTAATTAAAACTTTTCTGTCTATTCTCCTGCCGACAATTCTTATGAATCTTACAACAGCAATCGGCTCAATGGCAGATGCTGTCATAATAGGTCAGTATCTTGATGAGTTGTCCCTTTCGGTTGTAACTTATGCAACGCCGATTTATATGATAATCAATATGATAGCCGCTTTGTTTGCTATCGGAGGGTGCATAGCTGTAAGTGTTGATACAGGGAAAGGCGATAAAGCGGGCGCAAATAAGGCTTTTAGTGTTTCAGCAATATGTCTTGTTTTCTTATCTATGATTCTGTTTTTCGCAGGTGTATTTTTCTCAAGGCAGATAACATTTCTGCTCGGTGCAGGAAATGAACTGGTTTTTGATAAGGTAAAAACATATGTGCAGATTATTTTAGTAGGTGCTCCTGTTTTTATTTTGAATATTTCTGTTGCCTTTTTTGTAAGAAATGACGGCAGACCTGCACTTTCAATGGCAGGAATGATTTTATCCATGGGGATAGATATTATATTGAATATTGTTTTTGTGGGATTTATGAGCATGGGTATTAGCGGTGCGGCTATCTCTACTGTTATAGGTCAGGGTGTGGGACTGGTGATTGTAGGAAGTCACTTTTTCTCGAAAAAGAACACTCTTAAATTCTGCTTTACCTTTGATGGTTCAGTTTGGCGTATTATAAAAAATGGTATTGGCTCGGCACTTTCCTTTGTGTACCAGTTTGTAACTATCATTATAATGAATCACTTTGTGGTACAGATAAACGGACCGGAAGGTATTGTCATATACACAGTTGTGTTTAATTTATGCACGGTGTCACTTGCGGTATTTGAAGGCTTAAGTCAGACCATA
>JAZNWI010000118.1:0-8053 GCA_045593305.1 Clostridia bacterium
TCATAAAAAACTTGACAACCGCACATAATGTGGGGTATAATGACTATTGTGGGTAATTATGAGAACATCATATTTTCCATATTATCCATCAAACAGCCGGAAGAATTGTTTTGCCGGAGGGAGGGAAATACAAATGTCAGAAATTCGTGTTAAAGAAAATGAATCACTTGACAGCGCTCTTAGAAGATTTAAGCGTCAGTGCGCAAAATCAGGTGTTATGTCAGAAATAAGAAAACGAGAACACTACGAAAAGCCAAGCGTAAAGCGTAAGAAGAAGTCCGAGGCAGCTCGTAAGAGAAAGTTTAAGTAAGATGACTTTAAAAGAAAGATTGGCTGACGATTTAAAGTCAGCAATGAAAGAAAAAAATGTAATCCGTAAAAACACTGTGCAGATGGTTCGTGCCGCTGTGCTTCAGTTTGAAAAGGATAATAAGGTAACTCTTGAAGACGATGGTGTTTTAGAGGTGATTGCGAAGCAGTTAAAGCAGCGCAAGGATTCTCTCCCTGATTATGAAAAGAGTGGCCGAGACGATTTAATCGCCGATTTAAAGGCAGAAATGGATGTTTTGATGGAATATCTGCCAAAGCAGCTAACCCGCGAAGAGCTTGAGGTTATCGTTAAAGAGATAATCGAAGAAACAGGCGCGGCTTCCATTAAGGATATGGGAAAGGTTATGGCTGCGGCAAAGGCAAAAACCGTTGGCAGAGCTGACGGGCGTATGATAAACGAGGTTGCAAAAGCTCTTTTGTCATAATTAAATAAGAAACAAAGTGACCCTCTGTACCATTCGGGCGGAGGGTCATGTTATCTTAAAAAAATTGCTGGTGTAGCTCAGCTGGTAGAGCAACTGATTCGTAATCAGTAGGTCGAGGGTTCAAGTCCCTTCACTAGCTCCAGCGTCGGAGCAAGCGTCAAATCGCTTGCTCTGAATTTTTTGTTAAAAATCAGAGCTCACCCGTGACGCTGCTCCTCCTTTTTCGCAAAAGGTCACGCTCAAGTCGGCTATTCGCTTGTAAACGCACTCCATAACGCCTTTGTTTCGCTACCAACCTTTTGCGAGTGGGCGCCTTCGGCGCCGCTATAGCGTTAAGATATACTATCAAAACAGGTGAGATCACCTGCAAGACAAACCAAAAGCCTTCTCCTAGAGGAGAAGGTGTCAGCGATAGCTGACGGATGAGGTGTAGATTGCAACGCAATCGTTATTTGTTTCCACCTCATCCGAGCTGCTTCGCAGCCCACCTTCCCCTCAAGGGGAAGGCTTTTAATTTCCATGTTTGTCGAAACTTGTCTTACGATTTTTAAGAAAAAAACCAAAATCTATTGAAAAAAAATTTATAATATGATATATTGTAGATGCGACTTACAGTATCATATTTGTTTCCACAGAAGAGATATTTCTTCTTTTTTTACTATAACAATTTTTGCAAGAGATTAATGTTTGCCAAAAATGGTGACCGATACTCTTGTGAAAATTGAAATATGTTTTCTGTGGTATATTGTAAGTCGCATTACAAAGAGGTCATCGTTTTTACGCGTGACCTTCGGGTTGCGCGTTTTTTAATGCCCTTGTTTTACAAACCAGAGTTGCTTATGCCAAAGATAAAACGCGCAACAAAAAAGAGATGTGAAATTCACATCTCTTTTTATATTGCTTTTAAAACTTATTTAGCAAGTTCAACAAGCTTTTCATACTTAGCCTTAGCATCAGCCTGAGCCTTTTCAAATAGTGCCTTAGCTCTTTCTGGGTTAGCACGCATTAGTGAATTATAACGAACTTCGCCCATGATGAAGTCTTCATAGCTTCCCTTTGGCTCTTTTGAGTCAAGCTGGAATGGATTTAGACCTTCAAGAGTTCTTCTTGGGTCATATCTGAATAGGTGCCAGTAGCCTGCTTCAACAGCCTTCTTCTCTTCTGTCTGAGCAATGCTCATGCCGCCCTTAATACCGTGGTTGATACATGGAGCGTATGCAATGATGATTGAAGGACCGTTATAGCTTTCAGCTTCAAGCATAGCCTTTAGACACTGGTTGTAATCAGCACCCTGAGCGATCTGTGCTACATATACATAGCCATAGCTCATTGCGATTGCAGCAAGGTCTTTCTTCTTAACGCTCTTACCAGCAGCTGCGAACTGTGCGATAGCACCTGTTGGTGTTGACTTTGATGACTGTCCGCCTGTATTTGAGTAAACTTCAGTATCGAATACCATTACGTTTACATCTTCGCCAGAAGCTAAAACATGGTCAAGACCGCCGAAGCCGATGTCGTATGCCCAACCGTCACCACCGAAGATCCATACAGATTTCTTGTTTAGGAAGTCCTTATCAGCAAGAACATCTTTTGCTTCCTGTGAGTTTAGATTTGCAACTGCTGCAAGAAGCTCTTCTGTTGCAACCTTGTTAGCTACGCCGCAATCCTTTGTTTCGATGAACTTTTCAACTGCTGGTGCAACTGATGGTTCAGCTTTTGCGATTGCTTCAAGCTTTTCAATGTTCTTTTCACGAACTGCCTTCTGGCCAAGGAACATACCGTAGCCGTATTCAGCGTTATCTTCAAATAGTGAGTTAGACCATGCAGGACCTCTGCCGTTTTCGTCAGTAGCATAAGGTGTTGATGGAGCAGAGCCACCCCAGATTGATGAACAACCTGTTGCGTTTGCGATATACATTCTGTCACCAAATAGCTGAGTTACAAGCTTAGCATAAGGTGTTTCACCACAACCAGCACAAGCACCTGAGAATTCAAGGTAAGGTGTTCTGAACTGTGAACCCTTAACTGTTGTCATAGGGAACTTTTCAAGCACAGATGGCTTTGCAGCAAGCTTAATGCCGTAGTCAAATCCCTTCTGTTCGTCAAGGTTCTTATCAAGTGGAGACATTGTAAGAGCCTTAGTACCCTTAACTTCAGGACAAACGTTTGCACATGATCCGCAACCTGTACAGTCAAGAACTGAAATAGCCATACCGTAGTAGTAGCCGTCAAGCTGCTTCATCTTTACATACTTGATTCCTTCTGGTGCGTTCTTCATTTCTTCTTCTGTAAGAACTACCGGACGGATACAAGCGTGTGGACAAACATAAGAACATAGTCCGCACTGTAGACATGCATCGCCGTTCCATGTTGGAACATCGATTGCGATACCTCTCTTTTCGTATGCTGATGAACCTAGAGGAACTTCACCGTTTGCATAAGGAACGAATGTTGAAACAGGAAGCTGCATTCCGCGGAAGCCGTTAACCGGAACAAGTACATTGTTTACATAGTCAACAAGCTTGCCTTCGCCGTCATGCTTAACTGATAGGTCTTCGTCCTTTGCATCTTTCCAAGAAGCTGGAACATCAACCTTAACGATAGCACCAGCGCCTGCGTCAATAGCATCGTGGTTCATCTTAACGACTGCATCACCCTTTTTAGAGTAAGAAGCAGTAGCAGCTTCTTTCATATAACGGATAGCATCTTCTGCAGGGATGATGTCTGCAAGTTTGAAGAATGCTGACTGAAGAACTGTGTTAATTCTGTTGCCAAGACCGATTTCCTTACCGATCTTAACACCGTCGATTGTATAGAACTGAATGTTGTTTTCAGCGATATATCTCTTAACCTGACCTGGCAAATGTGTTTCTAACTCTTCTGCATTCCATGAGCAGTTTAGTAGGAATACTCCGCCCGGCTTAACATCCTGAACCATATCATACTGTCTGATGTATGAAGCTTTGTGACAAGCAACGAAGTCAGCTTTGTTGATTAGGTATGTTGATGTAATCTTAGCGTTACCGAAACGAAGGTGAGATACTGTAAGACCGCCTGACTTTTTAGAGTCATAGTCAAAGTATGCCTGAACATTCATGTCTGTGTGGTCACCGATGATCTTTACAGAGTTCTTGTTAGCACCAACAGTACCGTCAGCACCAAGACCCCAGAACTTACAGCTCTTGATTCCTTCAGGAGTTGTGTTTGGATTTTCTGTAATTTCAAGTGAAAGATTTGTTACATCATCGTTGATACCGATTGTGAACTGCTTCTTTTCTGTGTTCTTAAATGCAGCGATAATCTGTGCAGGAGTTGTATCCTTTGAACCAAGACCGTAACGGCCGCCGAATACAGGAACATCAGCAAACTTTGAGCCGTTTAGTGCTGCAACAACATCAAGGTATAGAGGCTCACCGATTGAACCAGGTTCCTTAGTTCTGTCAAGAACAACAATCTTCTTTACAGATGCAGGAATAGCGTCAATGAAGTGCTTTGTTGAGAAAGGTCTGTATAGACGAACCTTAATCATACCAACCTTTTCGCCTTTTGCTGTTAGGTAGTCAACTGTTTCTGCAATTGTATCGTTAGCAGAACCCATAGCGATGATAACTGTTTCTGCGTCAAGCGCGCCGTAGTAGTTAAATAGCTTATAGTCTGTACCGATTTTAGCATTAACTTTATCCATATATTCCTGAGTAAGTTCAGGGATAGCATTGTAGTAGTTATTTGAAGCTTCTTTTGCCTGGAAGAAGATGTCAGGGTTCTGAGCTGTACCTCTCTGAACAGGGTGTGCAGGGTTTAAAGCTCCCTGGCGGAATGCATTGATTGCATCCCAATCAACCAATTCTGCTAAATCTTCGTAATCCCAGCAAGCAACTTTCTGGTATTCGTGAGAAGTTCTGAAACCATCAAAGAAGTGAAGGAATGGAACTTTTCCCTTAATTGTTGTAAGGTGAGCAACAGCGCCAAGGTCCATAGCTTCCTGTGGGTTTGTTGATGCAAGCATAGCAAAACCTGTCTGACGGCAAGCCATAACATCCTGGTGGTCACCAAAGATTGAAAGTGCGTGTGAAGCTAAAGCTCTTGCTGATACATTAAATACGCAAGGTAATAGTTCACCGGCAATTTTGTACATATTAGGGATCATAAGAAGAAGACCCTGTGAAGCTGTGTAAGTTGTTGTAAGTGCACCTGCAGCAAGTGAACCGTGAACAGTACCTGCAGCACCAGCTTCTGACTGCATTTCAGTTACCTGAACTGTTCTGCCGAAAATGTTCTTCTGACCGGCAGTTGCCCATTTGTCTGTTACCTCAGCCATGTTTGATGACGGGGTAATAGGATAGATAGCAGCAACATCTGTGAACGCATAAGAAGCGTAAGCAGCAGCGGTGTTACCATCCATTGTTTTCATTTTTCTTGCCATGAAAAATTTCCTCCTTTTATCTATTGTTTCGGATTTATAAATTTTACTTTTACCGAGAATTAATTTATTAAAATCCATACATAATATATAATAGCACTTTTTTGGCATAAAATCAATATAAAAATCGAATAAAAATGAAAGAAATCCTGATTTTTATGCAAATTGTTAAAAAAATAACAAAAATCCGTGGTATATCCCGCCAAAAATATGAAAATACTAACATAAACGGAAGCAAAAACATCGATAAATCCTCTTAAAAAAGCCTTCCTTGCCTGAAGAGAGGTGGGGTTGCATAGCAAATGGGAAGGGATTTTATGAAAATCCCCGGAGAAACAGTACATATTTTTGAGAAAAGGGGATGTTTTTAGTGAATAAGGTAGAAATTTGCGGTGTTAACACATCAAAGCTTCCGGTTTTATCAAAAAAGGAAAAAGAGGAGCTTTTTATCAGGATAAAAGAGGGTGACAAACAGGCAAGGGAGATTTTTATTCACGGAAATCTGAGGCTTGTTTTGAGTGTGATTCAGCGGTTTTCTAACCGTGGTGAAAATGCGGACGATTTGTTTCAGGTGGGATGCGTGGGATTAATAAAGGCGATAGACAATTTTGACTTATCCCAAAATGTGCAGTTTTCCACCTATGCAGTCCCTATGATTATTGGCGAAATCAGGCGTTATCTTCGTGATAATAACTCAATTCGTGTCAGCAGGTCCCTAAAGGATATTGCCTATAAGGCACTTTATGCCAAGGAAAAGCTTATTAATCAAAATTCTAAAGAGCCGACAGTTGCGGAAATTGCAAAGGAGCTGGATTTACCCAAGGAAGATGTGGTTTTTGCCCTTGATGCCATAACCGAGCCGGTGAGCCTTTTTGAGCCTGTTTATCACGACGGCGGTGAGGCAATTTATGTTATGGATCAGGTGCGGGATAGCAAAAATACCGACGAAAACTGGCTTCGGGATATTGCCATTTCCGAGGCCATGAAGCATCTTTCAGGACGAGAAAAGCATATTCTTGATTTGAGGTTTTTCCAAGGGAAAACACAGATGGAAGTGGCGGATGAAATCGGCATTTCACAGGCACAGGTGTCCCGCCTTGAAAAAACCGCCCTTTCCCATATGCGAAAATATGTGTAAACGAAAACCCACTTGAAAACCAAGGGGGTTTTGTGGTAGAATGAGATATAGAATAGATAAAATATAACATTTTTTGTTTTGAGGATGTCTAACAAACAAAAGGAGAGAAAAATGAAGAATAAACTTGACTCAATCTTATTCACAAATTTTTTGCTTATAGTAATGATTTTGGTTAGTCCATTAAAAGTCTTTGCGGATGCAACAATACCTACTTTTAATCAGTATCTTGCTAATCATAATTATAACTATAATAATTATGAAAACTGCAAGAATAATATAAAAATGCCATATAGAAGTTTTGTGGAAACAAGAAAAGACAATCCTGTATATGAGGCACTTCTTGCAGAGTGGAGAATGGCAACTTTCGAACTTCCTGATGTTACAAAATATAGCAATAAAGAAGTGGGATTTTATGAAACCATATTGTATGATGTTTTATATGAGGGCAAAAAGGTAGAGAATTTTTCTGGCAATCTAAAAAAAATCACTGATTCTGTGAAGGCATCTTCATTAAAAAAAATTAGCGAATCTTTAGGAAAAGACGCAAAAGAAATTTGGAAAACAAGCACCAATGATATGTCTCTTCAAGAACTTGAGAGCTTAAATACAGCGTTGAAATCTTGCGAAGAATTGACGGAGGTTTTTGGGACCATTGGTAGTATTAACACAGTATTGGAATATGCAGAAGATGTTGAAGATATAATTCAAAAACTTGCTAAAGCTCAAGTGTTGACGCAGTCTTCAAAGGAAACCACAGATATTTTAAGAAGAATGTATTATCATACTACAAATAAGGCATTTAAAGATGCTTTGTCTAATATGATTTCGATATGCAGTAATTCAATCACCGCAGATAACATAATGGACATTTTTATTAACAATACTGCTATAGCTAAAGCGCAGGAATTAGTATTGGGCGATATGTGGGACATGGTACTATCAAATCTCAATATATATGGTTATGCTGTGAGTGCTGGTCAAAAGGCAGGCAAGCTTGTTGCCGATTGGTTTTTTGGAGTAGATCAGAGTATAGAATTATATTACAGCCTTTGCGCTTTATATGAATTTGAAGACTGTATGAAATATGTGTTGGATTCATGTGAAAGAGAATATATCTCATATGCGTCTGATGCCAACAGTGCAAAGTTTAACGAATCATATAAGATGTATTTGCAAACGCTTCTTTTGGGGCAAAAGGCAACAGTTGATGTTTTTGAGGTGGAGAAAAAAGCGGGACTAGTAAACACTCTTCTTTATAATTTCACTGAAGACAATTATGAACATTACTTAAAGTCATTAGAAATAACAAAAAGTGCGTTAGAAGTGTGTATTAGTTCTATGGGGGCTGATGCATACAATGTTTATCTTGAGGAATATTTCGGTGAAGAAATGGATGTGGCGAACATTCCAAAAGAAGTACCTAAATATACGATTGAAGAAATAGATGAAGCAATGCAAAAATGGCAAGATCTTTCCTTTGAGTTGAATAATGTAACAATTACGGAAGATAAGAAATTAGTTAAGGATATGACTACTTACGGAAGTCTTAATTTGGAGAATGGTATTCTTGACCTGGATGGACACACCTTGGTAGTGATGGGCAATTTGCACCAAAGCGGAGGACGAATAGACATTAATAGAGGCCAGTTAATTGTCAATGGTGATTATGTAATAGCCAAAAGTATTCAACAAAATAGTGATGGAACAAAAATATATCAAAGCACCGGAGCCTACTTTGCA
>JAZNWI010000119.1:0-2122 GCA_045593305.1 Clostridia bacterium
TAACATTGCCTTTATTGTTGCAAAATCAAGTCCGTTCATTTCAGCAACTACGCCGGTCGGAATTGAATAGTATGCATTTGCTTCTGTTGTATCACCAGGCATATCGCTAGGCAGTTTATATGCTTCCAAAAACTCTGCAAGGGTTACGCCCTGTGCATCTGCGATATCCTGAATGGTTTTTCCGCTGATATCAACATAGCCAAGCTTGTTGTATTTGTTGAATTCCATTGTTGATGTTAAAACTGCCGCAACAACGATAACTGCCGCAACAATTATTGCTATGATAGCACCCTTTTTTGAACCCTTTTTGATTTCTTCAGGGATTTCTTCTGTTGCTTCAAGCTCTTCGACTGCTTCGGTAGCTGCTTCGGCAGCTTCTTCTATAACTTCTACTGCATCTTCCGCTACTTCTGCAGGTTCTTCTGTTGCCTCTTCAATAACTTCTTCAACAGCTTCGGTAGCTTCTTCTGCTGTTTCTTCTATAATTTCATTTTCTAAGTTCTTGTTCTCGTCCATTGTATTTTCTCCTTACTGTAAATTACTCGTGGTCATGTCCCACATGTGAGTGGTCGTGACCTGAATGATCCTGCTGCATAATTTCAATTGCTTCAGCCTGTGTCATATCGCCTGTAATTTCAGGTGGAAGCTGATTCTGTGCAGCAAAATCTTCAAAGCTCATATCGTACTGATTTTCAGCCATCTTTGCCATTGGAATCTGCATCTGTGCTTCACTCCAAAGGGTGTCATTTGCAAGGCTTTCAATTCCATACATCTTCTTGAACTCTTCAACTTCTGTATCTTCAAACATAGCGAAGTTTTCGATGGTCATTTTAGCCATCAATTCTTCTGCTGTGCTTTCTGCTGTAAGGCCTGCATCTTCAAGACCAACCTTTGCAAGGAACTCTTCAACTGAAAGCTCTTCTTCCTGTGCAACCTGTGCCACTGTCTGAACCTGTGGTTCTTCTTCTATCGGCATATTTGCCTTGATTTTTTCATAAGCAGCCCATCCGCCCGGGATTGCAACTGCTGCAATCACCAAAATCACTACTATATTAAATATTAAGCCACTTCTGTCCTTCTTTTTTGGCTGCACCTGTGGCGCCTGTTCTTTTCTTATTTTCTTTGCTTTGCTTTCGCTCATTGTTTTGTTCTCCTTCCTTATAGGTAAAAGTATTCTTATATAACTATACCACCTTTTAGCTAAAATTGCAACAATATTTTTTTGAACAGTTTGTGAACGCCACAAAAAAAGCGATGCCCCCGGCATCGCTTTCCTTATTTAATTAGTGTAAAATAAGCTATAACCACCAATGCAAGAACTATTCTATACCAGCCGAATAGCTTGAAGTCGTGCTTTTTAACGAAGTTTACAAGGAACTTTATTGCCAAAAGTGAAACCACATAGGCAACTATCATACCTGTTATAAGAACACCAATATCTGTTCCTGTTAAAATGCCTTCGTATGTAACTATCTTTAAAAAGCTTACGCCGAACATTATCGGGATTGCTAAAAAGAAAGAAAATTCTGCCGCCAAGCTTCGGGATGCACCTACTATCATAGCACCTAAAATGGTAGAGCCGGAGCGGGATGTTCCCGGAATTATGGATAGTACCTGAAAAAGTCCTATTATAAGAGCTGTTTTATAGCTCATTTTAGAAATCTCGGTAACCTTTTCCTTTTTAGACATATTTTCTACTATTATAAATGCGATACCATAAAGTATCAGTGTGGCGGAAACCACCTGCCAGTTTTCAAATCTCTCCATATAATCGTTAAAGAGAAGTCCGATAACCCCTGCAGGAATACACGCCGCAATCACCTTAAACCACATATCCCATGTACCCTTTTTCTCAGCCTTTGTTTTGGATGGTGAAAACGGGTTCAGTTTCTTAAAGTACAGGGTCACAACCGCTAGGATTGCACCCAGCTGGATTACATATAAAAACAAGCTTTGTGCCGTAAATCCCGAATTGCCGATAAACTCATTAACTAAAATCATGTGTCCTGTTGAGCTTACGGGAAGCCACTCGGTTATACCCTCAACAACGCCCAGAATCAGGGCTTTAATATATTCAATCATATTATTTCTCCATTTTATTTACACATTCCGCTATAAGGTC
>JAZNWI010000120.1:0-2261 GCA_045593305.1 Clostridia bacterium
CATTAACGAACATTTTAAATCTGACTTGCCCGAAGGAAAAACCGAAAAGAAAGTAGCTATCATCGGTTATGACGGTTGCCGTGCAGATATTGTTGCAGAAAGACAGGATAATGGTGCAATAAACTATCTGCTTAATAAGGGGGCATCAATAAATCTTACATATTGCGGCGGTGTGAATTTTCCTGCAGAAAACACTCAGGCAACTTCAACCGCTCCCGGTTGGTGCTCAATGCTTACGGGCGTATGGTCTGATGTTCATGGTATAAACTGGAACGGCGAAATAAAAACAGTTGAACCCAAAATGCTTATGACAACACTTATAGAAGATGATGTTATTGACAATGCTGCATTCGTCACAAAGTGGAAAGGTCATTTTACAGATGAAGACTCAACCTATAAGGATGAAAAAGCATACTGCGAAGAAAATAACATTGATATTGATTTTAACCTTCGTAAAAATAAAACAGATATTCATACAGGAGCAATTGAAGAGGTTACAAGCGTAGATTGTGCAGATTTCGTGTTTATTATTTATGAAAACACCGATTCTGCAGGACACGATTTCGGCTTTTCTTTTAACAATCCTATCTATAAAAATGGGTTCAAGAAGGAAGATAATTACGGCTATGAAGTAATTAAAGCTATTGAAGCCAGAGAAACCTATGATACAGAAGATTGGCTCATTATTGTTACTTCAGACCATGGTGGAATCGGTACAGGTCACGGTGGTCCAAGCATTCAGGAAAGAATGACTTTTGTGGTTATGAATAAAGTTTGGGAATAAAGCAAAAAGCTGAGGGAGAAATGACTATGTCAAGAAAGTATTCACATGTAATAGTTATCGGTGTTGATGGTGCTGGTAGTTGGTTTAAAGATGCCGACACACCGAACTTTGACAAAGTATTTAAAAACGGAGCAGTTACATATAATGCACTCTCTTCAAAGCCCACCATTAGTGCAGAGTGCTGGGGTTCTATGCTTATCGGTGTCGGTCCCGAAATTCATGGGCTCACAAACGGAATTGTATCTAATGTTCCCTATGATGTGAATTCTCCGTTTCCTTCGCTTTTCAGAAGAATCAGAGAAGCCTATTCTGATGCCATTCTCGGCTCATACTGTGACTGGAATCCTATAACCCATGGTATAGTTGAAAACAATATCGGTGTTTCTCACGTCACGGCACACGACACCGAACTAACACCGATTGTTTGTGATTATATCCTTGAAAATAAACCCGACTTCCTGTTTATTCACTTTGACAGCGTTGATGGTGCAGGGCACAGTACAGGTTACGGACTTCCTGCTTTTATTAAACGCATCAGTGAGGTTGATAAGCTTATCGGTGATGTTTACTCTGCAATTGAAAAAGCAAAAATGCTTGAAGACACTCTTTTTATTGTCATTGCCGACCACGGTGGTACAAATGATGAAAATAACCACGGCAGTCACGGTGGATGGACAGATGAAGAAAAATATGTAACCTTTGCTGCAACAGGTAAGGGTATAAACAAAACTGAAATAGAAGGAATGAACATCCGCGACCTTGCAGCTATTGTTCTCTATGCAATGGGTATAGAAACCCCTGAATTTGATGAAAAGGGCTGGACATCACAGATTCCAAAAGGAATATTTGCTGATTATAATGGTGAATATCTCGATATATCTCACCTTACGGGTGCAGCACCGAGAATCTCAAAAATCCATCACGAATCTGAGCTCGTTTAGGGTTCGACAAGGAGAAATAATTATGCGGAAAACCAAATTTAATTATGATTATTCCAAAATATTGTGGATGAAAATGTTCCTTGCAAAGCCTGATTTTCCCAATAATACATCAGAGGTGCTCATAAACTTTGAACAGGCATTTGAAATTATTAAGGGCATTGACAATATCACACAAGGAATAAAGAAAATTATTTATCTTGTAGGCTGGCAGGGCTTAGGTCACGATGACTGCTATCCTGAAATGGATGTTATAAACCCATATCTTAAAAGAGATTGCGATACAACTGCCAAAGAAAGCCTTTTGTGGCTTGTCGAGGAAGCTAAAAAATGCAATACTGTCATAAGCTTCCACGGTAATGTGGCTGATGCATATAAGGCAAGTCCTACCCACGAGGAATTTGTAAAAGCAGGTGCAGTTCTAAGAAATGCTGATGGTACGCCTGCAGTTATAGAAATTTTCAATGATAGAGATGCATATAAAACTTCATACAAGCAATATTGGGAAAGCGGACTTTTTAAGAAAATCTTTGATGATT
>JAZNWI010000121.1:0-2127 GCA_045593305.1 Clostridia bacterium
TCTTTTTTTGCATCACCGAAAGAATAAAAGCCTTTTCCTTCAGACAGAAAATTATATGCACAAAAGGACAGCTCTGCGCTTGCCCAACATCCGATAAGTTTATTATCCATAGCTATGCCCACGGATCAGCTTCTTTTGGAAGTCTGATTTCAGAAAGACACTGAATATCGTTTAAAAACCATTGTCCGGTTGAAGGCTTCTGACGAAGCTTTACAGAACGCATATTGTCAGCACCGCCACTTTTAACCCAAAGAGTTGCCCAATTTTCATTATCAAAGGAATATGGATTTTCATATATTGCTATTGTCATAGGTTGAGATGGAGTATAACCGTTGTCAGGTGTTGCACCGTCAAAATATGAAAATGGTATATATTCTTTTTCATAAAGTCTGTCTTTATAAAACTGCTTTTCATAAGGATTTACGCTTTCAGGACCTTTGAGAAAGTCAAGCATTTTCATAACGCTGTCGGGATTATCTTTATACAAGCACAATGCAAGTATAGTAAGTGCTGCAGTTTTGAAAGGGGTATCAAGTGTTGCTTCAGGAAGAGCCTGAAGCTCACTTAAATTTTGTGGAACAGCAGTAAAGCTAAAGCGTTCAGATCTGTTTTTGCCCTTACCAATAGAATTTACTGCATTGGTAATCGTCTTTGAAGCCTCTCTTTTTATTGTGCTTTCAGCTATATTTTTTAAAGAATCAAAAATGCCCATAACTTTCTCACTCCTTTTCATATCGCATTGTCATAAATGTGAATAGTCCGTTTTCACTGGTAGCCTTTGCCCAAGTATCCGTGGCCTCACCAAATGCTTCACCTTCAATACCGGAATCAAACCATAGTTCTCCATTTCTTTCTTCCCAAGCAGAACATCTCATGCAAATCATACCGGGGCGAAGTTCTTTTTCCCCTCCGCTTTCCAATTCAGCAAGATAACTTTCATATTCTTCTTTTGGAATAGGAATAAGCATCAAGAGTTTTCCGTTATCGCAAATCTCAATCAACGAACTTGTAATTTGCTTTCTTTCACGCATTTCATCGGCAACTGCATCTTCATCTGTTTCGTCAATATAAGGCATCGGAGAATTCAGATATTCTTCTGCGCTCAAATATATAAGTTCGCCTGACTCGTTTATTACGCCGATAGAATGAAATCGCCATTTCCCAATATAGTTCATAATGGCACCTCCAATATTATTGCTTATCGCTTTCGTCAAAAATATCTCCGCACTCAGGACAGAATTTTGGTGGGTTCATAGGATCTTCAGGTGTCCATCCGCATTTATCACATTTATAAAGCGGAGCACCTTCCGGTCTTTTACTGCCACAATTCTGACAGAAATTACCCTGATTAACTGTGCCGCAAGTACAAGTCCAACCATTAGCTTCGGGCTTTTGCTTTCCGCAATTCTGACAGAACTTTCCGGTATTTGTTGTGCCACATTCGCACTTCCAACCGCCTTGCGAAGCACCACCGACAGGCTGATTAACCATTGTATCCTGAGTTTTATTGGCACGCTGCATGAAGTTTGCCATACCACCCATCATATTACCTGCCATACCCATTCCCATAAAGCCTGCCATAGCACCGTTAGGATTAGCAGCAGCAGTTTCCATAGCCTGAGCTGTTGCACCCGCCATATGACCACGAAGCATATTTGCATCTCTGCCCATAGCAGCACTTCTCTGGTACTCGGTAATTCTTGCTTCATCTTCTTCTGTTGCATTAACGGAAGATACTCCAAACTCAACAATTTCAACACCGCGTCTGTCTCTCCATTTTGAAGATAAAAGCTCATTTAGTTCATCTGCAAGCTGCATTGTATATGCAGGTATTGCGCCATAGTAAATGTTGTTCTGCGAAATCTTAAACATTGCAGGCTGAAGTGCTGTTAAAAGTTCGCTCTTTAACTGTCCGTCAATTTCATCACGGGTAAATGCGTTTTCTACATTTGCACATACATTGGTGTAGAAAAGCATCGGGTTTGTGATTCTGTAAGAATATTCACCGTGACAGCGGATTTTAATGTCAAGAGGAAAGCCAATAGCCTGATCCATAATTCTGAAAGGAATAGGAGAAGGGGTGCCGTATTTGTTACCCATAATTTCCTTTGTGTTAAAATAATACAC
>JAZNWI010000122.1:0-7992 GCA_045593305.1 Clostridia bacterium
GCAACAGGAGAACACACATACGATGCAGGAGTAGTAACAACAGAACCAACATGTACAGTAGATGGAATTAAGACATTTACATGTACAGTATGTGGAGATACATACACAGAAGTAATTCCAGCAACAGACCATACATATGGAGAATGGACATATGCAGATGTTGACAACCATACAAGAGAATGTGCATGTGGCGAAGTTGAAACAGAAGCACATACATGGGATGCAGGTGTAGAAACTAAACATCCTACAAACACTGAAGATGGTGAAATAACCTACACATGTACAGTATGTAATGGAACAAAGACAGAAGTAATTCCAAAAATAACAACAATAATTACTGTAGAAAACGTAACTGCAAATGCAGGTAACGAAGTAACAGTCCCTGTTAAACTTGAAGGAAATACAGGTCTTCTTGGATTAGAGATTTCAATTGGTTATAATACCGAGGCGCTAACTCTAGTTAAAGCTGAAAAGGGAGCTGCCCTTAATGGTATGACTTTAACAAAACCAAAAGATCTTAATACAAGTATAGTCGAATTCGTTTGGGATAGCGCAGATGCAGACAGCTCAAATGGTGAAATATTGCTATTAACATTTAAGGTATCAGACACAGCAACACCAAATGACTACCCAATTGATGTGACAATTATTTCTACTTGTGATCCAGATCTTTACAGTGTACGTATTTGGGATATTGATGGTAAGATTTCAGTTACTGATCAGCATGTGCACGTATGGGATGCGGGTGTAGTTACTACACCTGCAACCTGTACAGATGATGGTGTAAAAACCTATACATGTACAGTATGTGGAGATACATACACAGAAGTAATCCCAGTAATTGCTCATGAATGGGATGAAGGTGAACTCACTGTATTACCTACATATAAGCATGAAGGTGAAAAGAAATTCACATGTGATGTATGTGGAGAGACAAAGACAGAGACTGTTGACAAGTTAACAGCATCAGCAAGTGATACAAATATCACAATTGGAAGTGCAACAGTTATAAAGAGTAAAGAAGTAACTATCCCAGTAACTATTTCACAGAATGTAGGTATTGCATCATTACAGCTAATAATCGGATATGATACTAATGCATTAACACTACTTGGTGTAAAACGTGGTGAAGCATTAGACACTATGGGATTCACTAAACCAGGTAACACAAATGAAGGTACTTTGAAGTTCCTATGGGACGGCACAGATAACGATAGTTCAAACGGAGATATCTTATACTTAACATTTAAGGTATCAGAAACAGCAACAGCTGGTGATTATGCATTGACTATTGATTCAGATTTGGCTTGTGACTATCACGAAATCAATGTTCCAGTATATCTATCAGAAGGTGCTCTAAAGGTTATTGATTATATCCCTGGTGATGCAAATGAAGACGGCATCGTAGACGGAAAAGACGTTGTAAGAATCAGACAATACATCGTTGGCGGATATGGTGTAACACTTGATGAAGAAATAGCAGATGTTAACAATGATAATCTTGTAGACGGAAAAGACGTTGTAAGAATCAGACAATTCATTGTTGGCGGATACGGCGTAGAACTTCTATAATTAAGTAACGAAAAAACGCAAGATTTAATCTTGCGTTTTTTTGTATAATGAAAATAAGATAGTCCTATATTGTAACAAGTTACAAAGTTAAACAAAATATATACTTTTCAAATGGAAATAGAAGCTACTTGACAAACTATTAAAAAAGTTAATTGAGGTTAGTAAATAGGATTATACCAAAAAAACCACCCGCGACGCGAGTGGTTTTTTACTTATTAATTATTTTCTGTATTTTTCAACGAATCTTGCAATTCTCTTTAATGCTTCATCGATGCTGTCAATTGAGTATGCATAAGAGCATCGTATGAATCCTTCGCCGCTAGCTCCGAAAGCATTTCCCGGTACAACGGCAACCTTTTCTTCCATAAGGAGCTTGTTTGCGAATTCTTCACTTGTCATACCAAGTGACTTAATACAAGGGAATACATAAAACGCGCCAAGTGGCTCAAAGCAAGAAAGACCCATGTTACGGAAACCGTCAACGATAAAGCGTCTTCTGTAATTGTATTCGTTTCGCATATTTTCAACATCGCTGTCACATGAGCGAAGAGCCTCGATTGCGGCAAACTGGCTTGTTGTTGGGCTGGACATAATGCCATACTGATGCAGTTTTGTCATAGCCTTAATAATTTCTGAAGGGCCAAGGGCATATCCAAGTCTCCAGCCTGTCATGGCAAAGGTTTTAGAAAAACCATTTACGATAACTGTGCGCTCACGCATTCCGTCGATTGCTGAAAATGGTGTATGACCCTCATCGTCATATCTTAGCTCGCCGTAAATTTCATCGGATAATACCATAATATTTGTTCCGCGAAGGACTTCTGCGATAGCTTCCAAATCTGCTTTTGACATAACACCGCCTGTTGGGTTGTTCGGGAACGGTAGGATAAGCAGCTTTGTTTTATCAGTTATATGAGCCTTAAGTTGCTCAGGAAGAAGTCTGAAGCCATCCTTTTCAAAAGTTTCAATCGGAACAGGCGTTCCTCCTGCCATTTGTGTACAAGGCTTGTAGCAAACAAAACTTGGTTCAGGAATCAAAACCTCGTCGCCAGGGTTTACGATGCAACGGACCAAAAGGTCAATTGCCTCACTTCCACCTACAGTAACCAAAACTTCGCTTTTTGGGTCATATTCAACATTATATTTACGTTTGTTATAATTGCAAATTTCTTCGCGAAGCTCTATAAGGCCTGCATTTGCGGTGTAGTATGTACGGCCTTTTTCGAGGGAGTAGATACCTGCTTCACGGATAGCCCACGGTGTAACGAAATCCGGCTCGCCAACACCAAGGGAAATAGCGTCCTTCATAGTTGCGGCAACATCAAAAAACTTTCTTATGCCGGAAGGTTGCACATCCTGTATCTTTTGTGTAAGTATATTTGTATAATCCATCATAGTGTTATTACCTGTCTGGAATCTTCTTCGTCATTATAGAATATGAGTCCGTCTTCCTTATATTTTTTAAGAACAAAGCTTGTTGCAGTTGATAGGACATTGTCCATTGGCGCAAGCTTCTGGGCAACGAAAAGAGCCACATCCTTCATTGTCTGGCCTTCAATAATAACGCAAAGGTCGTAAGAACCGGACATTAAGAATAAAGACTTAACTTGTGCATATTTGTGAATTTTTTCAGCAATGCGGTCAAAACCCTCGCCACGCTGAGGTGTAACACGAAGCTCAATAATTGAGGTAACAAGCTCCTTGTCAGTCTTTTCCCAGTTAATCATAGTCTTATAGCCAACAATAATGTTGTCCTTTTCAAGTCCACGGATGATGCTGGCAACTTCCTCTTCCGTTGAACCTATCATCTGGGCAATCTGTTCATTTGTAAGTTTTTTATCACTCTTCTTTAGAATATCAAGAATGCTTCCTACCATGGCAATTCCCTCCATTTTATGTATCAAATTTGTTATCACCTTTCATTATACAACATATTCTGCAAAATTTCCATATATTTTTGAAAAAATTAAAAAAAACACCTCTATTTGTTGACAAAAAGGCAAAAATAGAAGATAATATATGTAAGAAATTAACGAGGTAGATCAGATGGAAATTAAATCAAACGAAGAAAGACAAGAGCGTGTACTTCTTGCCGGTGTGCATACCGGAAAAAAGGATGTTCTTTCCGACACTACCGAAGAGTCAATGGACGAGCTTGAAGAGCTTGTCAAAACAGCTGGCGGAGATGTTGTTTGCCGTGTTATCCAGAATAAGCAGGACCTTGAAGCCGGAACATACATGGGTGAAGGAAAGCTTTTCGAAATCAAGGAAGCGGTAGATTCCATGAATATTGATGTGGTGGTTTTTGACGATGAGCTTTCGCCAATTCAGCTTCGTAATATAACAGATTTTTTAGGGGTAAGAGTAATAGACCGTACCATTTTGATACTTGATATTTTCGCAATGCGTGCAAAAAGCGGAGAGGGAAAACTGCAGGTAGAGCTGGCACAGCTTAAGTATCGTCTGCCAAGACTACGCGGACTTGGAACACAGCTTAGCCGTACAGGTGGCGGAATAGGTACTCGTGGCCCTGGTGAAACCAAGCTTGAGTCGGACAGACGCCACATAAGCCGTAGAATTTCAGCTTTGGAAGAAGAAATTCGAGAACTTGCAAAACATAGAGAATTACTTCGTTCACGAAGAAAAAAAGACGGCACAATTACTGCATGTCTTGTGGGATATACAAATGCGGGGAAATCCTCGCTTTTGAACAAACTAACCGATGCAGGCGTTTTTGCCGAAAATAAACTTTTCGCAACATTGGACACTACATCAAGGGGTTTAGTTCTTGAAGATAACCGTAAAATTATTTTGATTGACACGGTTGGATTCATACGAAAGTTACCACATCATTTGGTGGAAGCATTTAAATCCACCCTTGAAGAAACGGTAACGGCGGATTTTTTGATTCATGTTGTGGATGTTTCAAATCCGCAGTATGAAAACCACATAACTGTGGTAAATTCTGTGCTTTCAGATATTGGTGCATCGGGAAAACCGGAGATTTTGGTTTACAACAAAACCGACCTTTTGGAAAACGATGCCGACATTTTACCAAAAGAAAACAGCGTTGGAATTTCAGTATTGAAAAATACGGGAATAGAAAAGCTTTTAGGACTAATAGGTGATACGGCACCTGGAAAGAAACAGGAAGTTATCGTTTTGATTCCGTATAGCGAGGGTGCTTTAGTAAGTCATCTTCACGAAACGCAGAAAATCCTTTCGGAAGAATACACCGAAACCGGGACAATAATAAGGCTTTTGGCGGACAGCAGTACCTACAATAGTCTTAGGGAATATATTGCAGAAATGAGTTGATAGATATTTCTACAAAAGAATGTTATAAGACAGTTAAAGCAAATGGCGAAGCCCTTATTGTGGAGAAAAAATCCAAGTTTATTGCTACAGTAAAACCAGTACTATCAGATGAGGAAGCACAAGGATTTTTGGCAGAAATGCGCTCAAAATACAGCGATGCCACCCATAATGTTTATGCTTATGTAATAGATGAAAACAATATTTTCAGGTATTCGGATGACGGAGAACCAAGCGGAACCGCAGGGATGCCTGTCTTAGACACAATCCGGAAAGAGGGACTTGTTGATGTAGCTGTTGTAGTCACAAGATACTTTGGAGGGACTCTTTTGGGCACAGGAGGTCTTGTACATGCTTATGGGGCTGCCTGCAGGGAAGGACTTTTAGCAGCAGGAATTATAACCCGTGTGTTGTGCGACATAGTTTCTGTAAAGGTGGATTATACAACAGTTGGGAAAATGCAGTATATGATATCTGAAGGCGGATATATACTTGAGGACACTGTGTATGACAATGAAGTAACCTTTAAGGTGTGTCTAAAAAAAGAACAGGTGGATAAATTTATTGCCGATGTTACCGAACTGACCTGTGGCAGAGCGATAATTAAAAAGGAAGAGAAAAAATATATTGATATATGATAGGAGATGGCCAATATGAAAAAAGTTTTAGCTTTACTGATGTTAGCAAGCTTTTTGCTTGTATCGGGTTGTGACAAGGTATCAGATCTTTTAGTACCGGAAGAAGATGTAGAAGAAACAGTTACAACACAAACAATGGAACCAACAAGTACTCCAAATCCAGAAGATGATCCGCAGACAAAAATACCGCTTAGTCAGATGATTAATATGACTAATGATTGGGAACTTTTAGGAGATTACAGTTTTGAAATTACTAAAAAAGGCAAAAAGGATAGAATAGTTCTTGGAACATCTGCAGAGGCTAAGAATGGTGAAATGTTATGGGATGACTCTCAGTATTGGACAGTAGCCGTGATTTCTGAAGATGGTGCGTATAATCTTTTTTCTGAAAGAATTCAGGGACGTGTATATATGGAAGTTAACGAGGGGTTTGTAAAAGGTATCGTAACCCCAGTCATAACCATTTACATTTTTAGTGGAAATGACAGACAGATAAGAAACTATATATTTGATGGCGAGTGCTTTATTGAAAGTCAGGAATATACAACAAAGAACTTCTCAACAGGTGGAATAAATAACAGATATTCAACTATTCAAGAATACAAGCCATTATAAAGGAGATAAATTATGGTTAAGGAACTCACAAAATTAAACTTTAATGAAACAATACTTGCAGATAAGCCTGTTTTGGTGGATTTCTGGGCAAGCTGGTGTGGGCCATGTCGGATGGTATCACCTGTAATTGACCAGATAGCTGAAGAATACGACGGAAAAATTGTTGTAGGTAAGGTCAATGTGGATAATGAGAGCGCTTTGGCTGCGGAATATGCCGTGGTTTCAATCCCAACAGTAATACTGTTTAAAGACGGAAAACAGGTGGAAAAGCTTGTTGGAGCACATTCGCAAGACGATTATGCGGATATGATAGAGAAGATTTTATGAGAAATAAAATTTTAGAGCTGGCAGAAAATCAGAAAATTTCTGCCGTGGGAATCTGCAGTGTCAATGACTATATTAAAAGAACTGAGGGGCTTTTGAAAAAAGCCTCTTTTTGTGCGGAACAAAGGGGTTTACCAAAAGGTATCAAAAGCATAATTGTATGTGCCTTTTCTTACTATAATGGAGCGAAGAAGGGAAATATATCGCGATATGCTCAGGGAATGGACTATCATGTTGTTGCAAAAGAAAAAATGAAACCTATTTGCGAGTATTTAAAGGATAATGGTTTTTCCGCAGAATCTTTTGTGGATACGGGCGATTTAAACGAACGAATCCTGGCGAATCTTTCAGGAATTGCATTCATAGGAAAAAATCATATGGCCATAAATAAGAAATTGGGAAGCTACTTTTTTATAGGATACATAATTACGGATTGTGAACTTCCTATAGATATTCCCAATATAGATAAATGTGTTGGCTGCGGCAAGTGTATGGAAGCCTGCCCGTTGGGAGCACTCTCAAAGGATGGTTTTTTAGAAAATAAATGTCTTTCATACATAACCCAAAAAAAAGGCGAACTGTCACCAGATGAAAAAACGGCAATGAAAAATACAAACACAATCTGGGGTTGTGATATTTGTCAGGAAGTCTGCCCATACAATGTAGGTTTGGGAGTAACACCTATTGAAGAATTTCGTGAAAATCTTATTACGAATTTGATGTTTGACGGAAATCTTTCTAATAAGGAATTTAAGGAGATTTACGGAAATCGTGCGTTTTCATGGCGAGGAAAAGGAGTTTTGGAGCGAAATTTTAAAGTAATCAATGATTATATATAATAGGAAGAAAAAATATTTTCAAAAAAAATAAAAAATTTTTTAAAAAAGTGTTGACAAATGTAAAAGTATATGATAATATATAAAAGCTGTCGCCTTTGACAGCGCTGAACATTGAAAAATAAACAGTGCAGAGTTCTTGTCAGTGAACAAAAGTTCACAAAAACAAAGAGTTTTTTATGACAGAAATTCGGAAACGAAATTTAAAAGTCAGCGTACTTTAAAGTACAAGTTAGTAAAATGAGCTAACAAACGAAGATTTAAGTATATGAGCATCGCAAGATGTTAATATAACCATTTTATCGAGAGTTTGATCCTGGCTCAGGACGAACGCTGGCGGCGTGCCTAACACATGCAAGTCGAGCGGAGCCATCTGGAAGATCCCTTCGGGGTGATTCCGGGGAAGCTTAGCGGCGGACGGGTGAGTAACGCGTGAGTAACCTGCCCATTAGTGGGGAATAACACAGAGAAATTTGTGCTAATACCGCATACGGAATAATCAAGGCATCTTGATAGTTTAAAAGATTTATCGCTAATGGATGGACTCGCGTCTGATTAGATAGTTGGTGAGGTAACGGCTCACCAAGTCGACGATCAGTAGCCGAACTGAGAGGTTGATCGGCCACATTGGGACTGAGACACGGCCCAGACTCCTACGGGAGGCAGCAGTGGGGGATATTGCGCAATGGGGG
>JAZNWI010000123.1:0-1612 GCA_045593305.1 Clostridia bacterium
CACTTTTCCATAACCTTGCCCGAAGCGGGGTTATCAACTGCGTGGCTTGCAACAAAGAATTTTTGTCCGTATTTTTTATTGGCAAATTCAATCATCTTTTTTGTAGCTTCTGTGGTTATACCTTTGTTCCAATAGTCAGAACGTATGTTGTAGCCGAAGCCCCAAGCGTCAGGCTGTTTCTTATCAGGACCAATGCTACAGCTACCAATTAAAAGGTTGTTTTCTTTAACCACAATTCCCCAATGGCAATTCTTGTCCTTGGGGATTATTGCATTTATCCAATGCAATACCTCATCTGTGTTTTTATAAAGGTTATACGGCATAAATTTATTAACCTTTTCATCACTCAACCATACGAAAGCTGCGTCTGCATCCTTTGGTGTAATAGGACGTAAAATCAGCCTTTCTGTTTCAAGAATAGGCGTGGTTTTTATGTATTTTATCTGTTTTAGTTTTTGAATTATATTCATCGTCGTTTCCTCTTTTCTGTTTCTATTGCTATAAACGGAACAGTCATTTCTTCTTCTGTAAGACCTGCGTGAACACCAACGAATTCGTGTTCTTCTCTTGCAGTAAACAATGTTTTTTCAGTTGTTGCAACAGCAAGAAAATCACCAACGAAATTATGGGTTCTCGGGTGTGGTTTGCCATAGCCTAAAATGTTTTCTGAGAATACTTCTTCCTTTGTCATAAGCCTAAAGGAATCACCGAAAAGACGGTTGAATTCCTTTTTGAAAGCTTCCTGTAAACCATCTTTCACAAACAAGCTCATAGCTCTGCCGGGTTCGATAGATGGCGGGATTTTCAGCATATCGTAAAGCTCAGGATAATCCTCAAGGAACAAATTCACACTATCGCAAAGTCCGTGGTCGGCAGTTATGATTACAAGGGAATCCTTTAATTTACTGCAAAGCTTTTCAACCTCGCTGTTGATATGCAGGATCTCTTTATGTGCTTCAGGACTTGTTACTCCGTGACCGTGCATTGCTCCGTCAGGCTGATTCCAATAAGCATAAATATATTTCTTCTTTCTCTTTTTGGAAAGCTTATAAATGGTCTTGCAAATATCTTCAACACTTTTGACACGATATTTTGAAAAGAAGGCTACACAGTAAGCACTTTTTCTGCCCTTAACTTTTTCAATTCTTTGCATAATGTTTTTGTAAGGAATGTATTTGTGAGCCACGTTGTATTTTGCGGCAGGCTCACCGTTCCTCTGTAAAGTGTTTTTGAAAGCTGCAACGTTATCTCCGATTTCTTCAAAGTATAAGTCCCAGCCGAGCCAGCCACATTCCAAAGGGGAGTAGCCACTTAAAATGGATGTGGTTGCAGCAACGGTTGTTGATGGAAAAACTGAAGAAATATCGGTTATATAATGCTTCCTTAAAAAATCATTTTCTTTGAGGTGGTATTTTAATGAGTGGGTTCCCAATCCGTCAAAAAGAATTACTATAATATTTTTGTAGTCTTTTTCGAGTAATTTATCAAATTCGGGTAAGGTTTTATGTTGGCAGTCTTTTACACCAAAATGGTTTAAAACAGACGAAGCAATTGAAAGTATGCTTCTGTCATAGTTTGGATATTTAATCATACTTCTACTCCTTTCTCAGCA
>JAZNWI010000124.1:0-2628 GCA_045593305.1 Clostridia bacterium
TAGGTGTAAATATATTTTTTCTTTCTTTTTCTTGAAAGTCGTTTTACGGTTTTGCAGATATGAGGCACGCTTTTTATACGGTGCTTTGAAAACGGAGACACATAAACAGCTGAGCCTTTGCCGTTTACTTCTTCAATGCGCTCAAATATTCTTTTGTAAGGGATATATTTCCATGCAACGTTAAAGGTTGCTGCAGGCTCACCGTTTTTCTGTAAAGCATTGCGAAATACCGCAACATTTTCGCCTATTTCATCAAAATACAAATCCCAGCCAAGCCAACCTGTTTCGGCAGGTGAATATCCGCTTTCTATTGATGTTGTAGCAGCAACGGTTGTTGATGGGAATACAGACGAAATCGGACAAACAAAATGCTTTCTCAAAAAGTCATTTTCGTTCAGGTGTTCGTTGATTGCCGAAACGCCCAATCCGTCAAAAAGCATTACGATTATATTTTTGTAGTCTTTTTCAAGTATTTTATCTAATTCGGGCAAGGTTTTATGTTGGCAATCTTTAACACCGAAGTGATTTAAAACAGACGAAGCGATTGATAAAATGCTTCTGTCATAATTCGGGTATGTAATCATATTTTTACTCCTTTCTCAGCACATCAAGTGTGTGGTGTGATAAACCGATTAAATCCTGCCTTTCGCAGGTTTTAAAATGGTATTTCAGATACAGTTCATAGGTTTCGTTATCCATTTTGTCTATTACCTCACGCATATGGCAGGCATAACCGTCTGTTGCGATAAAGTGAAGTCTTTCCGCATTGAGTTCATCCGTCAGCTCAAATATTTCATCTCTGGTGTATAGCTTGAAAACACCGTGCGGCGGAAAGAATGTTTCAAAGGTTTCGGTGTCAATAAGTCCGTCTTCGATGCTTTGCTGTACCTTATTGTTTTTGAAAATTCCCGTTAAAACAGAAGGGTCAACCATACAGTATGCACGAAAAACATAGCCGCCGCTTTTGGTGATTCGCATTGCTTCCGACAATGCTTTTTTCTGCTCTTCAACCGTATAGAGATGATACATAGGACCGAGCAAAAGCGTCACATCATAGCTTTCATCGGGATATTCGGACAGATTTATTGCGTTACCTTGCCTGATTCTGACCTTTTCATTTACCTGTGTTTTGGATTTGAAAATATCGATATTATGCTCGATAAGTTCAACCGCATCAACCTCAAAGCCATTTTGAGCAAAATAATGCGAGTATCTGCCCGTAGCTGCACCGATTTCCATAATCTTCATATCGTCTTTAAGATATTTTTCAATATACTTTACGGTTGTAAGGAATTCAATTCTGCCGTGCTTGGGCAAAAGGCGTGAATCCTCATCGATACGGTTATAGAAATCTACAAGATGATCACCTGTTTTTACAGGCTGCTCTTTGAAAAGCTTCTTGATTAAATCAAATAATTTCATAACAAATCTCCTTTGAGTAAAAAAATAAACGGTGTAAGTATCTGCAGCTACTTACACCGTTATAAACATAAGGAAATAAAAGTTTATCTATCCCCAAATGAATATAGAGGTATAAGCCTGCAAGCTGACTGATAATCATGCTGTGCAAGCCAATTCATATCCATATCAAGTTTTGAGAAATGATATGTGTTCATGAAATTTACCTCGTTTGGTTTTTTGTCACTATAACACCGTAAAAGAAATTTGTCAAGGACTTTTTTAAAAAATAACTGCATCATTAATCTAATGATGCAGTTGAAATATCATTTATGCATTATTTGCCTTTGTTTCACAGTAAAGGCAACGGTAAACCTGCTTCTCTTTATCGGTAAGATTAAAAATCTGCGGCAACTCCTGCTCAACAGAAGAAATACATCTCGGATTTTTACATTTAATTACGTTGATAAGTTTTTCGGGTAGCTCAAGCTTTTTCTTATCAACAATCACTTCATCCTTGATAATGTTTACTGTTGCATTAGGGTCAACAAAGCCGAGAATATCGGTATCAATAACAATATCATCGTCAATTTTGATAATATCTTTCTTGCCCATTTTGTTACTGGGAACATTAGTAATCAGAGCAACGCGGCAATCAAGATTACCGAGACCGAGCAGATTATAAATCTTCATTGCGTTACCCGCAGTAATATGGTCAATAACAAAGCCGTTTTTGATAGAATCTATTTTCATAATTATTCTACCTCCAGAAGCTTAAGAATAAGTGCCATTCGTATAAACTTGCCGTTCAGCACCTGCTTAAAGTAACAAGCACGCGGGTCATCATCAATGGCAACACTTATCTCATTTACACGGGGCAGCGGATGAAGAATTGAAAGATCAGACTTAGCATTATTAAGTCTTTCAGGGTAAAGAATATAGCTGTCCTTAAGTCTGAGATAATCTTCTTCGTTAAAGAATCTTTCACGCTGAACACGTGTCATATAGAGAATATCAAGCTCAGGCATTACCGAATCAAGATCGGTCGTCTGCACATATTCAAGATTGTTTTTCTTGAGCACATCCTTAACATAACTCGGAAGCTTAAGCTCTTCGGGAGAAACAAGAATGAACTTGATATTCTTATATCTTGAAAGTGCAGAAATAAGCGAATGTACTGTTCTGCCGAATTTTAGGTCACCGCAGAAACCTACTGTAAGATTGTCAAGC
>JAZNWI010000125.1:0-1592 GCA_045593305.1 Clostridia bacterium
AAGAAAACTATTTATATTGAAAATATCGTTACCGTTCATTTTAAACATCCTTACTGTATCTGCCTTGTTTTTTCAAGCGGTTTACAAAACATTTAATAGTTATAACCATCACAATATAAAGTAATGCGAGTAAGACCGGATAAACTTTTATTCCGAACACGCTACTTATAAGACTTACCATAGGCGGTGCTAACATAACGCCGATATACGCAAAGGCAATTTGTGAGCCCATAATTGATTGTGACACTTCTTTACCGAAATTGTGTGGTGTTAAATGTATCATATTCGGATAAATAGAGCCATTACCAAGACCTATAAGGAATAAGCCAACAACTGCAAAAATATCACCTAAAGGAAGAAGCATAATAACAATTGCCGGTGCGAGAATTACACAACCTATAAAAATACGCTTCCATGTTTTTATTTTATTTGCAAGTAAACCCGAAGCAAAACGACCTATAGACATTCCGACATAATATATAGTAAGCGCAAGTGCTCCGTGTTCAATTTCAAACCCTTTTTCCTCTACTAAATATGTACTTCCCCAGACTCCGCAAGCATACTCAATTGCATTTGTCATAAGCATAATTATCCAGACTTGTCTTACATCTGATTTTTTTATCATTTCTGCAATTGAAAGGGTTACTCCGCTTTCTTCATCCGTTTCTTGTGTTGAAGAATTCTTTTTCCATAACGGAACAGAAAATATTAATAACAACGCAATAGCAAACTGAACATAAAAAGCATAGCGATAACCACCACGCCAACCAACATTACTGAAAGCCTGTGACATAATGTAAGGGCTTAACGATACCCCTACACCATAAAAGCAGTGCAGAAAATTCATATGACTTGCTTTACAGTGAAGAGCCACATAATTATTAAGACCGGAATCAATTGCACCGGCACCAAGCCCTAAGACAATGGCTAATGGTATCATAAACAGGAACGACGGCACCAGAGAAAAGCCAAGCAAAGAAAGTGCAGTCATAGCAGTACTGAAAGCTGTAACCTTTGCAGTACCCAATTTATTGAGAATTCTTGTACTGAACATACTTGAGAGCACTGTACAACCAGAAATTAAAAACGTAAGAATACTCACCATTTCAACAGGAATACCAAGTTCTGTATGAATTGCAGGCCAGGCAGAGCCGATAAGCGAATCGGGAACTCCGAGCCCTATAAAAGCAATATAAATAACGATTAAAAGTATGCTTGTCATAATACATCTCGGCAAATTCCAATTTGTCGAACTGATTATATCACACATAATTTGAATTTACAATCGGGTGTGGTACAGAAAGAATCAATGCGAATCATTGTATGAAATCCGTCGCAAGACGGAATGTAATCACAACTTTTGTTGTGTATGTAATTCTTTCGCAGAAAGGTTTGCAATCAATCCGAAGGAAATTGCACCTATGGTGATGACATACAGCTTCGCTGATTACATACGCCTAACGGCGATTACATACCAATCCTTCGGATTGGATAAAAAATTCCTGTTCCGAAGAACAGGAATTTTTTGTGCTTACAACTCGTTTTTGTCAAAATTAAAACAGTTCAACAAAATGGATTTTTTCAGTTTACTC
>JAZNWI010000126.1:0-7661 GCA_045593305.1 Clostridia bacterium
GAAAATTTTGACACAGTTTTGTGTGTTTACTAGTAACAAGATGTTGATGGTTATGAGACCATACCAGATTGCGGCTACGGAAGCAATCGTTAATCAGATTCAAATTGCTGAGAATTATAAGAGATGGGGTACAGTTAAAGCTGGTGGATATATTTGGCATACTACAGGTTCAGGTAAAACGCTGACTTCATTTAAGACAGCTCAGATTGTTAGTGAACTTCCTTATGTGGATAAGGTTATGTTTGTGGTGGATAGACAAGATTTGGACTATCAGACGATGCGAGAATATGACCGGTTTGAAAAAGGAGCTGCAAACGGTAGTAAGAATACTGAAAAATTGAAGAAAAATTTGGACGATGATACTAAGAAAATTGTGGTTACTACTATTCAAAAGTTGGATTCGTTTATCAAAAAATATGACAATCACACTATCTTTGATAAGAAGTGTATTCTTATCTTCGATGAGTGTCACCGTTCACAGTTTGGTTCAATGCACGTTCTAATCACTAAGAAGTTTAAGAAATATGCATTGTTTGGATTTACTGGCACGCCAATCTTTACAGTAAATGCAAATACATCGGGTGGAGGCAGAATAAGTGATGCTGCCCAGGCATTTACAAAGAAAGAGAGTAAATTCCATTTAAAGACCACAGAGCAGGCATTCGGACGTCAACTTCACACTTATACAGTAGTTCATGCAATTAATGATAAGAACGTGTTGCCGTTTAAAGTGGATTATGTTAACACTATAAAAGATAATACAGGTGACGATTCTTTAATAGAGGCCATTGACGATGAAAAGATACTTTTATCAGAAACGAGAATTTCTAATGTTGTGCGCTACATTTTAGAGCATTATAATCAGAAAACAATGAAAGCAGGTCGGGTATTCGATTACAGTACTGTTACCAATGTAGTAGATTATGTTGTGAACTTTGGCAAGACAGATGCTGAGGGAAAAGCTCTGATAGAAGAAGTCAGAGTAGATGTTAAACGCAAAGGTTTCAACTCCATATTTGCTGTTTCCAGTATTGGAGCTGCTAAGGTTTACTATGAGGAATTTAAGAAGCAAATTAAGGAGAACCCGAAATATAAAGATTTAAAAATTGCCACTATCTATAGCTATGGTGTAAACGAAGATGATGCCAGCACAGATTATTTGATGGATGAAGATTCCGATAGTACAGAAGCTCTAAGTGTAGATGACAGAGCATTTTTGGCTAATGTCATTGATGAATATAACCAGACTTTTGGTACGCAGTATGATACAAGTGGTACGCTGTTCCCTAATTACTACAAAGATCTTAGCATGAGAGTTAAGAATGGTGAAATTGACATTCTGATTGTTGTAAATATGTTTCTAACAGGGTTTGATGCTACTGGTCTCAATACCCTTTGGGTAGATAAGAGCTTAAAACAACACGGTCTGATACAGGCGTTTAGTAGAACGAATCGTATTCTAAACGCTGTAAAAGCATATGGTAATATTGTGTGCTTTCGTGACCTTAGAAAGCAAGTGGATGATGCAATTGCTTTGTTTGGAGATGATGAAGCTAAGGGAATTGTTATCTTAAAGAGTTTCAACGATTACTATGATGGTTACATGGATAACGATAAGAATGGTAAGCCACAGCATCATGCGGGGTATAAGGAACTGGTTGAAAGATTGTATGCGGAATATCCATTACCTGTAGATATTATGGGTGAAGAGAATAAGAAACAGTTTATTAAACTCTTTGGTGCAATCCTGCGACTACTAAATATCTTAAGAAGTTTTGATGAGTTTGCAGGTAAGGAAATCTTTACTGAGGGTGATTTGCAGGATTACTTGTCGTATTATGGCGTACTGTATGATGAATTCAAGGTGGTTGTTACTAAGGATGACGTTAGTGCAGACATTGTGTTCGAAATGGAGCTTGTAAAACAAATAGTAGTAAACATTGATTACATTCTCAATTTGATTAAGCAGTATCATGAGAAACATATCTTGAATAAAGAAGTACCGGCGGACATTGTTAGAGCTATTTCTTCAAACCCTGAATTAAAACCTAAGAAAGAACTTATCGAAAGATTTATCACGAGCTTAAATGCTGAATCTGATGTTATGATGGACTGGGTGACATTCAAGACGGAACAAAAAGAAAAAGAGTTGGCACAGCTAATTGCAGATGAAAAATTAAAAGAAGAACCGGCTAGGGCGTTGGTAGAAAAGATATTTAGAATTGGTGAATGTGAGCCTAGCGATGCTGCAATCGCTGAAATATTACCGCCGATATCAAGATTTAAAGCAGGTCTATTAGTTGAAACCAAGATTCGTGTTACCGAGAAATTGAAAGATTTCTTCAGTAGATATTTTGATTAAGGTACTAAAATTAATAATATGCATAAGAGTCCGAGCAGTAGAGAAACATGCTGTTCGGATTTTTGTATTTTATGTTATTGAAAAGTTAGACGTGTGCCGGCACACATATTGTTCCAATATAGCGAAATAAGAGAGATGGATCCAAAACACGGCAATATATGGGTGTTTAGCCAATTCTACATAAAAAAACAACAGCAGGGGCACTACCACCCCTGCTGTTTACACCATATCCCCATTATCCATTTCACCGGTAACAATTTCACCATTCTCACCTGCATCCGTACAGGAAATCCCATAATCGACACGGTCTTACCTTTTCTCATATCTTTCATTGCCTTATCCACAACCTGCTCTGATGTATAGAATCTATCATAATATTTTATCGTATCATCATGCACGGCATGTTCGAAGAACTCTGTTTTTATCCACCCCGGCGCAACTGCCATAACGTGGATCTTGCGTTCTTTCAACTCCACGCCAAGCGCACGAGAGAAGTTGAGCACATACGCTTTGGAGGAACCATACACATTGATATACGGAACCGGCTGCCAAGAAGAGTTTGAAGCGAGATTTACAAGATGACTACCTTCCGGCATATAAGGAATGCTAAGATAACACATAGCAGTAAGTGCCTTTGTGTTTAACTCAATGATGTCCAACTGCTTATCTAAGTCCATTTTCATAAATTCACCGAATAGACCGAATCCGGCACCATTTACAAGAACCTGTATCTCAGGTTTGCATTCTTCCAGTAACCCCTTATACACATCAAAACTTTCTCTACACATCAAGTCCAATGAAAGTGGGCGAATCTTTGCCTTGCATGCACTTTGCAATTCTTTCAGGCGTTCTTCGCGTCTTGCAATTACCCATATTTCATCCAGAACAAATTCTTTGTCGATAGCGAAAACGAAGTCGCGTCCCATCCCGCTTGATGCCCCGGTTATTACAGCTATTTTCATAAACAAATCCTCCATAATGTATTACAATTAAAGTATACAATAGAACTCCAACGAAATAAAGAAAAATAAAAATGAGTAAAATGAGTAAAAATAGTTGACGAACTTATTTTACTATGTTATTGTAAAGGCAGGAGGTAGATGATAATGAAAAGACAAGTTGTTGTTGAAGTAGATGAGAATATCGTAAATAAATTTCAAATGGCATTGCAATTGGCCGATAAAAACCAAGATGATGTTATTGAGGAGATGATGAGAGAGTATATCACTTCTCAGTTTTCAATGGTTGTGACATCTATGGGCATACCGGAAAGACAAGTGCAGAGTAGAGTGAACCAAACGGGTTCTGTTGAATACGGAAAAGCTCTGAATAAGATTCCGAAGTGGGCTATGAAGCAGACGCAGGTTCCATATAGAATTGTCCGTGCATATCTGCAACTCAGTCAAGGTTCGCAGCATGTGAAGTTATCTGATTTGGAAGCGAGATGCAGTGATGAGTTAAATCATCAGGATGTATATGTGAAAACATTTGCAACGAACTATGCACAGATGAAGTTGGACAGCGAAAAATCTCATGGGAAAGTCTTTGAACAAAAGGAAGTAGGAACTGACAGTTATGTCAGTCTATGGAAACATGTAGAGCCTATGATTTTGAATTGGAAAGAAAAGTTTTTGGAGTTACATTCCACGGATGTAGGGTATGTCAATGATCAGAATCAGAAAAACTTAGGGAAGACAGAAAAAAGAGGTACCGGATACGGTCAAATGCTTTACCAAATGGAATGTTTGGATTGTCATCACATTTATTATGCGAATGGGCACGATGTTTTCTTGAAGAAATGTCCGAAGTGTCAAGGTGGGGCTGATACCGGGAACGAGTAGGAGGTGATTAAATGTCACATGGAAACAATTCCTATGTAAGATATAGGCAATATCGACGGAACCGGAGAAGATATAATGCCGAGGCAAAAGCAATTCCATTGCTGATATTCTTGTCGGTATACGCGAAAAATATGAAATTTTTTGTGTGGATCATGATAGGCATTGTCCTATTAATCGGCGTTTGTCTTTGGGTTCAAATGGTGAGAAATAAGAAACATATTGTAGAAGGAGAAGTACACGAAAATATGACAAAAAATGAGGAGCATTCCTGTAATTCAGTAATTACGCCAATTGAATAAAAAGAAACCTCAATGTATGATTAAGGTGTTCATCTTGGCCGGATGAAAAAACACAATAATCACAACGGAGGTTTCATTATGAATTTAACACAGAATGACAAATTAAATCAAGTAACAGCAGACACATTAATAGTTGGAGTTGACATTGGCTCACAAATTCACTTCGCAAGAGCATTTGATTGGAGATGTTTCGAGTTTACCAAACGAGTTTTCCGTTTTGGCAATACGAAGGTGGGTTTTCTTTCATTTCTTCGCTGGCTGGAAGAAATACAGAAGAAAACAGGAAAGCAAAAAATCATTGTTGGATGTGAACCGACAGGATGCTATTGGCTTACATTTCAAAAATTCTTACAGCAGCACGGAGTTTTGTTAGTAACTGTTAATCCGGCTAGTGTAAAGCGAAGCAAGGAACTTGATGATAACAGTCCTGAAAAAAGTGACTTAAAAGACCCGAAAACGATTGCCGGATTGGTGAAAGATGGACGTTTTTCAACATCCTATCTTCCGACTGGTGTGTACGCCGAAATAAGAGAGGCGTTTGTATGCAGGGATCAAATCATGAAGCAGCATATAAGACTTTCCAATCAGATACAAGGCTGGCTTCAGAAATACTTTCCGGAGTATTTCGAGTGTTATAAAGACTGGGATTCTACCAGTGGTTTAATGGTGCTTCAACATGCTCCATTGCCACAGGATATTATAAGAATCGGTGCAGGTGGCATCAATGAAATTTGGCGCAATGCCAAGGTGCGTGCAGCTGGAATCGCTAGGGCAACGACCCTGTTGGAAGCAGCACAAAGCAGTGTAGGACTTGAAGGTGGCGAAGCCGCAAGAATTGAGATTTGGATTCTTGTAAATGACTACATAGCCAAGGCAGACCAGCTAAAAAGACTTGATGAATATCTGGAACAAAAAGTGATGGAAGTACCACACGTGGAGAAACTGCTCGCCATAAAAGGAGTAGGGCTGAGTACCGTAATAGGCTTTGTTGCAGAGGTAGGTGATATCGGACGTTTCACCGACCCAAGACAGATTCAGAAGCTGGCTGGTTTGGAAATAACAAAAATCAGTTCCGGCAAACGAAAGGGCAAACCGGGAATTAGCAAGAGGGGCAGATGTAAGTTGCGACGAGTCATGTATGAGTCGGCAAGAGCGTTAATCAATTGGAATCCAGCATTCCTTGATGTGTTTCTATACTACAGAAATAGAGAGCAGAGACCATTAGGTGGTATGCAGGCCAAAATAGCAGTTGCCTGTAAAGCAATCAGAGTGTTTTTTGTGATATTGCAGACGGGATGCGACTTTGACGAGGAACGCTTCAGAAGAGACATAGTAAGACAAGAAGCAGCTTAAAGAAGAAAAACAAAGCACACTGTAACAGTGTACGTCCGCCAAGTTTCAATTGGTGCTGGATTACAGGAGTGCTCTCTAGACAATGACAAAGTAGAGCGAAGCCGCTAAAACATATTTTATAGGGCATGACCCTGCTGAGGAGCAGAAGCGGCACCCACTATGGGAAGGCTGGACGAAGGAATTTAGGACCTGATGTAAATGAGTCAGATGATCCTGTTAGACATGAGAGGTTAGCAGCCATAGGGAAGAATGGGACACAGATTCGCCTTCATAAAAAGGATGACGTTTTATTTCGTGTACCTTTCTGACTGGAAAACAAGCACTTTGTAACAGAAAAGATGCAGTTTTCGCCCATTATAAACACTTTGTTGATTGTTTGTAACTTATAAACTATTTCACAAAATGGCTAAAATAAAGGCTTTTTTGTGAAAAATAAATAAGAAAGTATAGAGAGAAGAATATGAATACAACAGATACCGGATATATTAATAAAAATAATCAAAGAAATATAGGGAAGACGAATCAACCGGGAACAGATTATAACCAGCAGTTTTATGCTATGGAATGCTTGGAGTGTGGATATATATACAAAGCAAACGGCTCGGATATATGGTTAAGAAAATGCCCAAGATGCCAAGGGGGTAAAGCGTAAATAAGAAAAAGCACATCGCGCGGATGTGCTTTTTCGTTTATAACTATGTATTTTACAACGTCGCCCCAAAATCAGACACAATTACTTGACCCGTGATTGCTCTTGATTCATCACTTGCAAGGAAGAGAAGGATGTTTGCAACATCTTCCGGCATACACACAGGTACAGATAAGTTCATATGTTTTCTCATCTGTCCGAACATGTCCTGATTGAGTGTTGCAGGATCTGTCTTAGCCATTGGAGTAGCGATTGTACTTGGATTTACTGAATTGCAGCGGATACCTGTGCCTGCGAAACGAAGAGCAGTATGTTTCGTAGCACCGATAATAGCAGCTTTACTTGTTACATAAGCAGCACCGCCTGTTCCGAACTGGCCTGCAACAGAATCCAGGTTAATGATAGAACCGGAGTTGTTTTTCATCATTTCCTTTAACACGGCTCTTGTGCAGAAAAGAGTTCCTTTTGTGTTAATTGAAAATACGCGTTCCAGGTCTTCGTCTTCGTAGCACTCGATTGGCTTGAGTCCTGCTTCAAGAACACCTGCATTGTTTACAAGGACATCAACCTTTCCGAATGCCTCCACAGTCTTAGCAACAAGGTTCTCTGCATCCTCTTTCTTAGATACATCCGTTTGTACAATAAGTACTTCGCCGCCGGCTGCGCGAATCTCCTCAGCCACTTCTTCCAACTGCGGAAGACGGCGTGCGCTGATTACAACCTTTGCGCCCTCTTTTGCAAATAATTTGGCAGTAGCGGCTCCTACTCCGGAGTTACTTCCTGTGATAATAGCAACTTTTCCATCTAAACGTCCCATAGTAAAGGTCTCCTTTCTGTCTGTTTGTTTTCGAATATTTATAGAAATATTGTAATATAAACAAGGGGTTCGGTCAACTGTATATTGCTCATAATACACTCGACAAAACCGCGCAAATACACTCAAAACAACCGCACACTTTGGAATTGTCAACACAGGAATTTTATGCTACTATTAAAAGAGTTAACAAGTATGATACACGGAGGAATAGACATGGAACAATACAAGAAAGAGTTTATCGAGTTCATGGTAGACAGCAAGGTTTTAAAATTCGGAGATTTCACTTTAAAGAGTGGTAGAAAGTCTCCTTTCTTTATGAATGCAGGCGGTTATGTGACAG
>JAZNWI010000127.1:0-5685 GCA_045593305.1 Clostridia bacterium
CCACAGATTTCAACCAAAAAGTCATGGCGCATAATTCCGTCTAAGATATTACTTTCGCCGATAAAGTCTGCAACAAAGGCGTTAACAGGTTCATTATATATATCAACAGGAGTTCCAATCTGCTGGATATCTCCCTTGTTCATTACTACAACAGTATCACTCATAGTTAAGGCTTCTTCCTGATCGTGAGTGACATAAATAAAGGTAATTTCAAGTTGCTGCTGAATTCTCTTAAGTTCAGTCTGCATTTCTTTTCTAAGCTTCAAATCCAAGGCTCCCAAAGGCTCGTCTAAAAGAAGCACTTTTGGTCTGTTAACAAGCGCTCTTGCGATTGCAACTCTCTGCTGCTGACCACCTGATAGGCGGTTTACGCTTCTCTTTTCAAAACCACGCAGGTTTACAAGTTCAAGCATTTCAGCAACTCTTCCCTGAATCTCCTTTTCGCTCATCTTTTTTACCCTTAGTCCAAATGCAATATTGTCATAGACATTAAGGTGCGGAAATAATGCGTAACGCTGAAAAACAGTGTTTACATTTCGTCTGTATGGCGGGACATTCTTAATGTCCTTACCTTCAAAGCTTACAGTTCCGCTATCGGGCGTAATAAAGCCACCTATTATTCGAAGAGTTGTAGTTTTACCGCAGCCTGATGGCCCAAGCAGTGTTACGAACTCCTTATCTTTAATATCAAGGCTAATATTGTTTAAAATTGTTTCTCCATCGAAGGCTATATTTATGTCCTTCATACTAATGATATTTTGCATTTATCTACCCCCAATTCATTATAGTGTAAACACTACTATTTTATTGCATTTTTATACAAAAATCAATAGTTTTCACCAAAAAATATATTTTTCCTATTAAGCATAAAAAAAGCCGGCACTAACAGTGTCGGCTCTTGGTTTATGTAGCATATAAGCTACATTGATTTCTATACATAATAACCTCCTAAATCTTCTCTATACTTAAAAGGCTAAATATTGTCAATTCCGAAGCTTATTGAAAGGGCTTCGTCCACCGTTTTCATAAGCTTTTTATCCAGGTGTGCCACCTTTTCTCTAAGGCGTTTTTTGTCTATGGTTCTGATTTGCTCCAACAGTATTACCGAATCTTTATAAAGTCCGTAGTCGGAAGCCGATAATTCAATATGTGTAGGCATCTTAGCCTTATTTATCTGTGAAGTTATTGCCGCAGCAATAACAGTTGGGCTATATTTATTACCAACATCATTTTGGATTATCAAAACAGGCCTTATACCGCCTTGCTCGCTCCCTATAACGGGGCTTAAATCGGCATAGTATATATCTCCTCGTTTTACAATCACCGTTATTCACACTCCGTCAGTTTTTCCTCACATAAGGATAACGCCTGGTTATCCTGTTCAAAACACATTTGGGCTAACGTTAGGTTTAAAGAAGCCATTTCCTTATAGCCTTGCTTTAGTGATTTATCCCTTAAAAACTTTTTATAAATTTTTTCAAAGGACTGGCACTTTTCTTTTTTCAAAGTAAGACCGGATGTGACCTTTTTTAGTTGTGACAAAGCAATCAGGCCCCCTATTTTAGTTCATCAGATTTTATCCAGATAATTAAGCGCAGTAACTTCCCTTCCTTTCTCTTTATAGATGCGCGGAATTCGCTTTGATACCAGACACAAAACCTCATAATTTATTGTATTCATAATCTCTGCTATATCATCCGCCGAAATTTGTTCGTCGCCAAACAGTATTACTTCGTCACCAACATTTATATTATTTACATTTGTGACATCAATCATACATTGGTCCATACAAATTCTGCCTATAATATTGCAAAGCTGTCCACCAACTTCTATTTTTGCCTTCTGTGAAAGGCATCTTGCGTATCCGTCTGCATAACCGACAGGAACGGTTGCTATCCTTGTTTTTTTGTCGGTTATGTACGTCTTTCCGTAGCTTACGCCGACTCCGTCTTCCACTTCCTTTATATGTGTTATGCGGGATTTTAGCGTCATAACAGGCTTTAGGGAAAGTCTATCCTTATCCACATCTTCTGACGGGTAGTATCCATAAAGGACAACTCCTGCTCTTACCATATCAAGATGTGTTTCAGGATACATCATAATCGCTGCACTATTTGCTATATGCTTGCAAGGAATTTTAAGACCTTTTTCTTCCAGTTTATTTATAAGACTTGTAAATCTTGTAAACTGCAGGTCTGTATATTCACGGTTTTTCTCATCCGCACATGCAAAATGCGAGAAAAGACCATCGATTTCTATAAAAGGAAGTCTTGAAATTTCTAAAATTTCCTCTACCGTTTTTTCTTCATTTTCCCCTGTTAAAAATCCAAGTCGTGACATACCCGTGTCGGTCTTTATATGGATTTTTACACTCTTTTGAAGCTTTTCGGCAGCCTTTGATAAGCATTTTGCATAGTCAGTACTACAAACGGTAGCCATTATTTCGTTTTTAACAATTTCTTCGGCATCTTCCGGGAATGTTACACCCAAAATCAAAATCGGCACATCAATTCCGTGGCGTCTTAACTGCTTTGCTTCAGAAACTGTTGCAACGGCAAAGCTATCTGCACCGCCATCCAGTAATGTTCGGCAACATTCAAGATAACCATGGCCGTAAGCATCGGCCTTTACAACCGCCATTATTTTTGCATCAGGGTTGGTTATTTTACGAATGTTTTCAATATTTGATTTTAGTGTATCAAGATTGATTTCTGCCCAAGTTCTTTCCATACTCTACTTCCTTATTTTATCACATTTATTTTGTGTTTTCCACAGGTAATATATGGGGTAACCCCTCAATTATGTCCCCTGCCATAACCGATGTTTCAGAAAGGTTATCTCTTGCAAAGTCACCTGCTTTTCCGTGTAAATGAACTGCAAGAGATGCTGCATCGAAAGGCGCACACATGGCGAGAAGTGATGCCACAATTCCTGCCAGCACATCTCCGCTTCCGGCTGTCGCCATTCCGCTGTTTCCGGTCATATTTACATTCTGGTCACCATCAGGTGCCGTTATTATACTATGATTTCCCTTTAAAACAAGTGTCACATTATATTTTTGACAGAACTCCTTTGAAAGCTCCAGCCTGTTTTTCTCAACAGTTTCGCAGTCTGTCCCCAAAAGCCTTGCCATTTCCATAGAATGTGGTGTTAAAACTGCTTTTTTACCCAAAATTTTCTCAGGGAATTTTGATAACGCAAAAAGTCCGTCTGCATCAATAACAATCGGTACTTCAATTTTATCAAGAATTTTTTCTAAAAGCGTGAAAACATACTGGTTTCTTCCGATTCCGTTGCCAAATAAAACCACATCATAATTATTCACCATATCGGCAATTTTGTCTGCATCAGCCGTAAAATCCATTGGCATGGTCATTACTTCGTAAGGAAGCTCTCCAATATAGCCTGCAAGTTCATTTGGTATACATGCCGTAACAAGCCCCGCTCCCATTTTCAAGGCAGCCAAAGACGATAACAAAACCGCTCCGCCCATTCCGACTTTCCCGCCAATTACAAGGATTTTGCCATAATCGCCTTTATGGGAATTTTTTCTGCGTTTTGGCATGGTCTTTTTAACAAAATCCGCGTCTGTTGTATTAACTTTTATTCCTAATTCATCAAATGCCATTTGGGGAATCTGAATATCTGCTACAACAATTTCACCTGTAAAGTCAGCTGCCGGATAGAGTAACATTCCACGCTTATATGCAGCAAAGGTTACAGTTTTATCAGCCTTTACGGTTGCATTTGATACTTCACCTGTATCAGAATTTATACCTGACGACACATCTACTGAAAGAGTGTATTTTGAATACTTATTTACAGCTTCTATAACATCCTTTGCAATGCCTGTTATCTCGCCCTTAATCCCTGTCCCGAAAATGGCATCAACAATGCATTCAGATACTTTAATGTCAGTAATAAGTTTTTCTATATCACTGCAAGATTTTACAGGGATATCCATACTCCTTAAAATTTCACGGTTGATTTTTGCATCACCTGAAAACTCGTCATCAAAAACAAGGTAAATTTCTACCTTTTTACCAAGGTTTATAAGCTGACGGCTGATTGCAAGGCCGTCTCCACCATTATTGCCTTTTCCTACCAACACAACAAAGCTATCGAAATTCGTAATCTCTCGGGTACAGCTGTTTGCAGCATTTTCCATAAGTACAATGCCGGGGATATTAAGTTTTTCAATAGAAAATGCATCAATACTTCGCATTTCACCGGCCGTACAAACTTTCATAAATTACTCCTTTTAAGCCTTTATAAGATATAAATTATTATTCTTCGCCTACTTCAACGGTTACTCTTGATGGATTAAGCTTTTTTAAGTTTGTCTTAATTTTATCGTTTGGTGTAAAGAAAACTCTGTGGACTTTTCCATCCCTTGCAATCACTAAAACATAGTTGCTTTCTGACTCTCTGCTTTCGCAAAGGTAGTGATCTAAAAGCTCAGGATTTTTCTCATAGTCGCGTTCTTCTGCCGGTCTTATATAATCAACCTTTGCAATATCTATGCTTGTAATTCTTCTTCTTGTTTTTTTAGCAAAAATTCTGTCAATATCCAAAATGTTATTAGTTAATGTGTATTCATATTCAATATCTTTTCTCTTTATAAGATAAAACGCTCCGTACCAAACGGCAGCAATTACTAAAAGAGTAAAGCTCTTAAATATCTGCATCATCCCAAGTGCAATATATGAAAAAAATACAGCAACAATAATCAAAATTGCCATTAAAACATAATCAACCGCTTGCTTTTTTCTTTTTACCATGTACTCACAAAAAATATCCATTTATCTTTCCTCCTTTAGTATCTCACAAAGCTTTTTAAGAGCTCTGCCTCTATGACTTACCGCATTTTTTTCATCAGGTGTTGCTTCTCCAAAGCACTTTTTTATCTCAGTACACCAGAAAAGCGGGTCATATCCAAAACCACCTGTTCCATGTTCTTCGGTTAAGATTTCACCCTCTATTATTCCCTCTGTTGTGATTTCTTCGCCGTCAGGTGAAATATATGCAATTGCCGCCACATACTGTGCCTTGCGGTTTTCTTCTCCCTCTAAAGTCTCCAGAAGCTTTACATTTCTGTCATAGTCGGTGGCATCCTCACCTGCAAAGCGTGCAGAATATATTCCAGGTGCACCGTCCATAGCATCAACGCAAAGTCCTGAATCATCAGCGATTACAGGATGGTTGCACAAAAGTGCCACAGCGCGTGCTTTAATTAATGCATTCTCAGAAAATGTGCTTCCTGTTTCTTCAACCTCCACATCAATTCCCTCATCGTGCATTGATACAACTTCATATCCAAGCTCTGAAAGAATTTCCTGGAACTCTCTTATTTTTCCCTTATTGGTTGTTGCCGCTACAATTTTCATTTTTTTATTACCTTCCTATACCATAATCATGAATACCAAGTGCAATTGGATTCTTAAGGGTTCTTATAAACTCATTTGTCTGTACAAGACGCTTTTTGTCAAAATCCCCTACCCAGTGAGTATCCGAGCCTACGCTCAAGGCTATACCGCTTTTAGTAATTGCCTCTTGTTTTTCACGATTTGAAATCAAATCAAAATAATAGTTATAGTTACCTGAAAAATTTATTTCCCAGAATATATTTTCTCTTTTTAATACACTTAAAATATCAGTACCATACATTCTACAAAGCTTGAAAAT
>JAZNWI010000128.1:0-32841 GCA_045593305.1 Clostridia bacterium
GAAGTAGTTCGCCATGGTGTCAATAATTCGCAAAACAATATATAAAAGTGCAATTTTGCCGATAAAATCAAAGGTTAAGGACGCAATATCGTTTTCCGCCAAAAATGTGACACGCCTTATTATCATTGGGAAAATAAGCTCGCAAACCGTTGTCAGTGCTGCGCACAAAAGGTCCAAAACCAGCGTCCATTTATATTTTTTATAGTAGGGCAGGAACCTTTTTATAAGGTATGCCGTGGTCATCTTTTTTTCTTTCATTTTAACGCCTCCGTATCATGCTATTATTATACTCTTACCAAAGCAAAAAGTCAATTTGTGGCACAAAAAAAGCCTTCCCCTTGAGGGGAAGGTGGGTTTTTATTAGCAAAAGTCGGATGAGGCGGAAAACAAACGCCACAAGTGGCTACACCTCACCACCTCCTACGGCGGAGCCTCTCTTATAGGAGAAGCCTTAATTACATTCTTACATTTGATAAAAACTCCTGTAACCTCTTTGACTTAGGATTTGTAAAGATTTCCTCAGGTGCTCCCTCTTCTGCGATAACACCGTTATCCATAAAGATGATTCTGTCCGAAACTCCTCTTGCAAAAGCCATTTCGTGAGTCACGATAATCATTGTCATATTCTCGTCTGCAAGGGACTTTATAACCTTTAGAACCTCGTTGGTTATTTCAGGGTCAAGAGCAGATGTCGGCTCGTCAAAAAGCATAATTTCAGGGTTTAGTGCCAATGCTCTGCAGATTGCCACTCTCTGTTGCTGACCGCCTGATAGCTGACAAGGATAGCTTTCATACTTTTCGCCAAGACCGGCACTATTTAAAAGCCTTTTTGCATTTTCTTCAATTTCGGCATAAATTTCTGCTTTATTCTGCTTAAAGTCTTCCCTTTCCTTTGCCAGAAGCTTTGGTGCAAGGGTTACATTCTCCAGTGCACTATATTGTGGGAACAGGTTAAAGGACTGGAACACAAAGCCGAAATTCAGTTGCTTTTTACGGATTTCCTCGCCTGTCATTTTCTTATGCTCTTCGCCGTCAAAAATAACTTCGCCGTTTAAAACAATCTGGCCTTTGTCCGCTTTTTCAAGGAAATTGATACAGCGTAGTAGTGTTGTTTTACCGCTTCCAGATGAGCCGATAATAGACACAACTTCGCCCTTTTCCATTTTAAAGGATACATCTTTTAAAACCTCGGTTTTGCCGAAGTTTTTCTTAATATTTTTAACTTCTAAAATTGCCATATCCAGTATCCCTCCTTAACCCTTATAATAATCAAGTTTCTTTTCTATGTGATTAAAAATCAGGGTCAGGATCCCGCAAAGTGCAAGATAGAATAGTCCTGAATAGAAAAGTGGCCACAGGATATGCTCTGAATTCATCATTCTTTTTGCATTCCAGGTAATTTCATAAATCATTATGGTATTTGCAAGGGAAGTATCCTTAACAAGGGTTAAAAATTCGTTGCCCATTGGCGGAATGATTCTTTTAATAACCTGTAAAAGTACAACCTTAAAGAACACCTGTGTTTTAGTAAGTCCCAAAACTGCACCTGCTTCATATTGTCCCTTTGGTATGCTCTCGATACCGCCACGGAAAATTTCTGCAAAATAGCAGGCATAGTTTAACACAAATGCGATTATTACCGCAACGAACATATTCATTCCGCGTATGCCCAAAAGTCCCGGTCCAAGTCCAAAAACGATAAGCTGTAGCATAAGCGGTGTTCCTCTTATAATCCAGATAAGAGTTTTTACCGGATATTTAATTACCTTGAACTTACTCATTGAGCCAAGAGATATTACAAGACCCAGCGGAAGTGCCATAATGAGCGTTAAGGAAAAGATTTTAAGAGTTGTCCCAAGACCTTCTAAAAGGCTCATGGTTACCTTTGTAAATAATTGCATAATTACACCTTTTTAAACCCACCAAAAAGGCAGATAAAAATCTGCCTTTTTGATATGTAATGTTTAGACTTTTTTCGTTAAATTAGAATGCAAGATTAAGCTCGTACTTTTCAGCAAGACCTGCAAGTGTGCCGTCTTGTGCAAGTTCATCGATAGCACCGTTGATTGCATCTAGAAGTTCAGCATCGTCAAGTCTTACGCCGATACCGTATTCTTCTGTTGTAAGTTCTACTGCATAGCCAAGCTTATCATAGCTTGTGCCTTCTGCTGTTGAAGCCTTTGCCATTGTGATGTCGATTACACAAGCATCAGCCTGACCGCCTGCAACTGCCAAAAGTGCATCTGTCTGTGCTGCAACTGGTGTGTAGTTTGCATCCAGGCCGTTATCCTTAATTGCAGCTTCACCAGCTGAACCTGCTTCTGCAGCAAACTTCAAATCTTTCATGCTTTCAGCATCAGCATACTTATCAAGCATATCCTTTGCCATTACAACAACCTGAGCGTTCTTAACATATGCCTTTGAAACTGCACAGTTTGCTTTAACTTCGTCAGAAATTGTCATACCGTTCCAGATACAGTCAATCTGACCAGCATCAAGTGTAGGGAATTTTGTATCCCAGTTGATTTCAATAAATGTAGGTGTCTTTCCAAGCTTTTCACAAACAGCTTCTGCAAATTCTGTATCAAAACCTGTAAGCTCGCCTGCTTCATCAAGGTAGTTCATCGGCTCATAAATTGTGTAACCGATTAAAAGTTCATCTGATTTCTTTTCTCCGCATCCAGCTAAAGCAAAAAGCATAACTGCTGCCATTAAAAGTGCTAATAATTTTTTCATTTTTCATTACTCCTTTTTGGGTTGAATTTTTAATATGGCCTTATTGTACCATATCACTTTAGCGTTGTAAAGTGATAATTCGATAAAATATTAAATTTTGTCTATGTTGAACAAAAAAAGAGAATGTCTTTTAGACACTCTCCACACTTTTTAATCTGATTTGCTCATCTACATAGGGCTTTACCGCACATTTTAAATCAATTGGCATAACTTTTTCCTTAGAAATCCGTTCTAAAAACATTTTTGTCTCGCCTCTTGTGAAAAATAAATCAGGAATGCTCTTTTGCTCACGCATAATGCGTCCGCTTTTTGACATTACTTCCTTTTCTATCAAAACTCCGTATATTTTAAGGTCACAATATTCCTCGCTTATGTTTCCTTCTAATAAGTAATATGTAAGCGTTATTCTGTTTTTCGTATCCTTCAAAATTTCGATGCGTTTAAAAAATTCTTTTTTCAAAACCCTTTCCTCCCTTTTTATTCCTGCTAATAAAGTATAATATGAATCTAATATAAAGTCCAGCAAAATCAATCGCAAAAACCGCTTTGTTATGCGGTTTTTCGACACATGAGAGCGTCGTGTTTTACTATATTTTTTCTTATTTTTTATAAAAAGAGAGTTTCTTGGCGAATATTCTCGATATTTTTACACAAAAAAATACTGCTACCAAAAAGTAGCAGTATCATTTTTTATATTAGCCCTCAACAGGAGCGCCTACAGGACATGTACCTGCGCAAGCACCACAATCGATACAAGCATCAGCGTCGATAACGTATGTTGAATCGCCTTCTGTGATAGCGCTTACAGGACATTCTTCTGCACAAGCACCACAGTTGATGCATTCGTCAGTAATTTTGTATGCCATTTCTCGCACCTCCTTATTTTATTGGTATTATAATATCACACTTTTTTTCAATCTTCAAGTGCTTTTAACATTTCTTCTTCATTTTTTTCAAGTTCCGGCTGATTTTTTCCTTTTTTAAGAATTTTAAGGTCCGCTACATTGTACTCTGAAACCGCATTTTCACGGTCACCCTCAAGGCGTACCTTTACAAGACCCTTCAGCATCTCAACATATTCAACTGTACCCTTTCCGTCAGGAGTCTGAACCAAAGCACCCTGTCTTGGAGTAACCTTTAAAAGTTCCTCGTAGGTGTCCTGCTCAAACTTTAAGCAACACATAAGTCTTCCGCAGGTACCGGAAATTTTTGTTGGGTTCAGCGAAAGCCCCTGTTCCTTTGCCATTTTAATGGAAACCGGCATAAATTCACCCAAAAACTTTGAACAGCAAAGCTCTCGTCCGCATATACCGATACTTCCCACCATTTTAGATTCATCACGGATACCTATCTGGCGAAGCTCAATACGAACACGAAAACGGGTTGCAAGGTCCTTTACAAGTTCACGAAAATCCACTCTTCCGTCAGAAGTAAAGTAAAAGAGCACCTTTGTTCTGTCAAAAGTATATTCAGTTTCAACAAGCTTCATGTCAAGACCATGCTGTTTTATCATTTCAAGACAAATTCCAAAAGCTTCTTTTTCCTTTTCCTTGTTTTCCTGAACTCGTTTTACATCTTCTTCGGTAGCAACACGGATAACATCCTTTAGCGGTTTTGTTAAAGATTCAGGAGAAATCTCCTTGATTCCCACACAAACCTCGCCCATTTCAATGCCACGGGCAGTTTCAACGATTACCCTATCGCCTTTTTTTATATCATGGCCTGCAGGATTAAAATGGTAAATCTTACCTGCCGGCTTGAATCTTACTCCAACTATTTTTGTCATAGTCATACTCCTTTTTATATCTAAAAGGTCCATAAACCTCATGCCTAATAATTATATTATATTTTCGTGTCGGTGTCAAGTGCGGAGGGAATCCGCCCAAATTTTTGTTTTTTATAAAAAAACAGGCATAGTCCGTGACTATGCCTGTAATTCATACATAAATTAGCATTCCTTAATTTCAAACTTATCGTTTGACTCAATTGTGATTTCGTAAGTCTTTCCGCGGAATGTTCTCTTAACCTTTGCAGGCAGCATCTCGTCCGGAAGACAAGGCTTAACTTCAAGGCCATTCCAGGTTGCTCTTATACCAAACATATACTGTGTTACCGCAATATACATCCATGCAGCAGTTCCTGAAAGCCAGCTCATATTTGCAAGACCGAATTTGTCATTATCAGGGCCGAAGATATTTGAGCTATAAATATATGGCTCTGCTCTATATCTCAATGGACCTGCTTCTTTCTGCGCAACCATTGGAAGAAGCTGATGATAATACTTATATGCTCTCTCCGGTCTGCCTAACATACATTCTGCAATAACTGCCCATGTATTTGAGTGGCAGAAGATACCTGCGTTTTCACTACAACCCTTGTTGTATTCCATAAGCGGATCTTCCTTTGAAGGATAATCCACCACCGGTGGGTGTACTTTCTTGATTCCAAGAGGTGAGTCAAGATATTTTGCCACGCTATCCATTGCAATACGGCCCTTATCACCCTCACACATTCCTGACATAACTGCCCATGTCTGTGCATTAAGCCATATCTTTGCCTGTGGTTCTTTGTCTGAACCGATAAACAGACCGTCATCGTTGATAGCTCGGATATACCACTGGCCATCCCATGCAATGGTATTGATACGCTTTTTCTGATCTTCGTAAAGGTCAAGATACTTCTTGCCATCCTCACCACGAAGTTCTGCAAGCTCTGCAATCTGCTTCAGCACTATTCCAAACTGCATTGATGTCCAGATGCTTTCGCCTTTACCCTTTCGGCATATCTTAAGCATCGCATCATTCCAGTCTGATCTGAACATAAGCGGGAATCCGCGTTCACCGCAATTATTCGCAGTAAATTCAATAGATTTCTTAAGATGTTCCCAAACAGTACCTTCTCCGCCGTCATAGAATTCTACAACCTCGTCAAGATAGTCAAGTTTTCCCTCTTCAATTACGATGTGGTACGCAGTCATAATCAGCCATAGGTGATTATCGCTTCGGATACTGTCATACGGAGGAAGACCTTCAATCGGGTAGCAGTGATGGTTTGTGTGACCATCATTATACTGCTGTGCAAGTATCAGATTAAGCTTGTCCTTTGCTTTTCTTAAATCGAAAGGAACCACTGCAAGAATGTCCTGTGCAGTGTCACGAACACCCACACCACGAGATGTTCCTGTTGTATAATAACTTATATCTCTTGAGAATAAGTAGTTTCTATGTGCCTGATATGGATTCCAGATGTTTATCATTGTTTCGGCATCTTTGTCTGGGATTTCGCATCTGAACTTTGACAAATATTCTTCCCATTCATCTGCCAAAACATCAAAGGATTTCTGAACAAAGCCTTTTTCTCTGCTTTCTGAAACGGCTTTTTCAATTTCTTCTTCTGTCATTTCTGTACCAAAGAAAATATTGATTTCCTTTTCTTCGCCTGCTTTCAAGTCAACATCAATCTGGAATGCAAAGCAAGGGTCACCGCCAAAAAGCACTGAATTTTTGCATTTTCCCTCTACAACGCCTACCGGGTTCTCTTCACTTCTGTATGTACCTACAAATTCGTCTCTGTCGCAATCAAATGCAGCTATCGGCACATCTGCCCCAAAGTATACAAGCGGAGTTTCCTCCATCTTCGGATGTCCCGGGCATTTGCACTTATATACTAATATGTCACCTCTGTTATAGCATCTGAGATGATGCTTAAGGTTTCCCTGCCACTGAAATTCACGAACTGCTTCCATCATAGAAAGCTCAACATACGGGAAAACTGTTATTTTCTTGTCTTCTTTTGAGCTAAGCTTTAAATTCCAGATAAGAGAGTTCTTATATTTTCCTACAAAGTACACGCATGATGCTGAAACTCCGTTCTTTTCTGCATCAAAACGGGTGTATCCCATACCGTGTGTTGAAGTCCATTTTTCAGGCTTTGAATGACATGGCTCATTTGTCGGGCACCAGAAATCTTCCCCATCCTTTATATATGTGTAAAATCCGCTTCTGTCTGTTGGAAGATTGTAAAATCTATAATGGGAGAGTCTCCAGATTTTCGGAGACTTGTAAAAAGCAACTGCGCCACCCGCCTGTGACATCATAGTATGAAATGTTCCGTTTGAGAGATAGTTCATCCAAGGTGTCGGCGTGTTATACTGCAAGAATGTTATCTCTTTTTTTTCGTTGTTAAATTGATACATTTTTTTATTCCTCCCTATTAACTCCTTATGCTCATATTTTATTTTATAACCCATAATTTGTCAATGTTTTTCAAGTTTGTTTTTATTTCTTTTATGTTACAAAATAAAATAAAAAAGTAATTGCAATATGCGGGAAAATGTTGTATAATAGGAGTACAGATTTTGCAGAGTAGAATGCTATGCGTAAAGTGCCTGTATGAACGGGGAGTTGTCATACGGACGAAAAGCCAAAGGCTTGCGGTATAGTGTTCGCATCCCGCTGCCGAAACAGAGGAGATTTTGCACCTCTATTTTAGTAGCTATGTAGCAAAAAAATATGGAGGTGCTTTTTATGTTCAAAAATTTTCAAATGTCAGCAAAAAATCTTGCCAAAACCCGTGTGATTTGCATATCAGCAATCCTTTCGGCGCTGTTTATTGTGCTTTACAGCATAAAGCTTCAGCTTGCGCCGGAGCTTCGCATCACTTTTACATTTATCCCGCTTGCTCTTTCAGGCTGGCTTTTAGGCCCTGTTCCCGCAATGCTGGTTGGTCTTATCGGTGACCTTATCGGATGTATTTTATTCCCTGCAGGTCCTTATTTTCCCGGCTTTACCCTGACACAAATCCTTGCAGGTCTTATCTTTGGCTTGTTTCTTTATCACAAGAATGCGGAAAATATATTTTTCCCTGTTCTGTTTTCAAAAACCATAATCAGCTTATTTTTAAATGTAGGTTTAAATGCCCTGTGGCTTTCCATACTCTACGGAAAGGCATGGACGGTTTATGCTGCATCTCACCTAATCAAAAATATTATTGCCTTGCCAATTGAAGTAGTTCTGCTTTTGCTTATAATAAAGGTTCTTTCTTCACGAGGCATACAGAAAAGTGTATAAATAGAGTAAAAAGTACGCCATTTATTTGTAAATGTTGACGATATGAAAAAAACAGGGCATTTTCTATTGAAAAAAATGTCGTATTGTGGTACAATATTTATGAGATAATTTATATCAGGAGGGTAATATGGAACAAACATCTAAAAAGCCAATTTACGGCCAGCTAAGTGTTATCAGCATGCACGGTTGCGAAGAAATCACAGACAAAATCGACTGGTATCTTCGTCAGTTCAGAAAGGATTATGAGAATGAGGAAACTTACATTACTCATATCAAATGCCCACGATTTGGTTCAGGTGAAGCAAAGTGTGTTATTAACGAAACAGTAAGAGGTCATGATGTTTATATCATTTGCGATATGTTCAATCATGGTGTTACATATACTATGTACGGTGTGGAAAACCGTATGAGTCCTGACGATCACTATCAGGATTTAAAGAGAATTATCGCTGCAATTTCCGGTAAGGCAAGACGCATCACAGTTGTTATGCCAATGCTTTATGAAGGTAGACAGCACAGAAGAACAGCAAGAGAATCTCTTGACTGCGCAATGGCACTTCAGGAACTTGTTCAAATGGGCGTTTCAAACATAATTACATTTGATGCTCATGATGCTCGTGTTCAGAATGCTATCCCACTATCAGGCTTTGATGATGTTCAGACAACATACCAGATGATTAAAGCTTTGTCACGACAGGTTCCTGACATTTGCTTCGACCCAAAGAAGACTATTGTTATTTCTCCTGACGAAGGCGGAATGAAGAGAGCTATGTACTACTCATCCGTTTTGGGTATCGACCTTGGTATGTACTATAAGAGAAGAAACTACTCAATCATCGTAGACGGCAAAAACCCAATTGAAGCTCACGAGTATCTTGGTCGTGATGTTAAGGGAATGGATGTTATGATTATTGACGATATGATTTCAAGCGGTGAGTCTGTTCTTGATATCGGCAAGAAGCTTAAGGAACAGGGTGCAAAACGAATTTTTGTATTCACTGCGTTTGGTCTATTCTGTAACGGTCTTGCTAAGTTTGACGAAGCCTATAAAAACGGTGAAATCACAAAGGTATTTACAACAAACCTTATCTACAGAATCCCTGACCTATACGAAAGAGAATGGTACTGCGAAGTTGATATGTCAAAATACATTTCACTTCTTATCAATACTTTAAACCACGACGAAACAATCAGCAGCCTTCTAAATCCTGTAACAAGAATTGAAAAGCTTCTTGAAAAAATGGGACAGAAAAAGTAATTTAAAAGGACTTTGCAAAAAAGCAAAGTCCTTTTTTTATTATGCAGGAAATTACTGCTTTAGGTTGTAATTTCCGTAATAACAAAATTGCTACATTATTCTCACGCCCGCAGGCGGGGCTTTTATCAAAAGCCTTTTTATATCGTCAGTATTCCGTCAGGGGATTCGATTAAAATCTGAATATCCTCTTCTCTTCCTGTATCTGCATTTATATATATAATAAAGTTTCTGTTATTTGCAGTACCTTTAAATTCATAGCACAGCACTTCTCTTTTTGAATCTTTTGGAATAAGTGCTAAACTTGTGCTGTCAATCGAAAGGTGCGGACTTACATATCCCCTTGCTTCCTGTTTGGTAAGACGCGGAGTTCTTATATCACGGCTATAATGGTTCATAATATAACCTTTTGCTTCCATTCCCACAATCTCCCCATCATCAAGGGCTACCTTTACCTTTATTAAATCCGAATAACAAACCACATCGTTTTGTTTGTATGCAAAGTTCACCGTAGCAATTCCGTTTGCTTTTTCGTAATAGCTGTTTTTCATATTGGTAAATCCCTTTTCTTTAAGGAATTGTCGGGCTTTATAGATTGCTTCCTCCACAGGAACATTTTCTCTTGAAACTCTTCGGTTTTTTAAGAAATATACAGGATAACCGCCTTTTTTTGTAAGACTTATCATAACATTGTGACCATCAACATTGCAATTAAACCCATAGGAATCCATAACTGAATTCTGTGTTTCACCGCTATATTCCACCCTGTCCTGAGGTATACCAAAGAATTTTGCAGCCTTACCCGCCGCTTCGTCCTTTGAAAGTTCGCGGGATGCTTCCGTCATCTTCGGTTTCATATTTTCAATATGCTCGGAAAATGGTCCGTCATAAATCAGTGACGGATATTCCCCGAAATCCTTTTCAATTGCTGACCACGGGTCAGAGGTTTCGGCATACGCCACCCTTTCAAGCGAAATATCCTGGTCATCTCCAATTCTGTAATCCCCTGAATATATCCTGTTCGAAAGTTCCCCTAATGATTGATTTAATCCTTGCGCATATTCGCCAAGGGATGCAAGACTTTCATATTCCTTTTGGGTTATAGTCTTCTTATCTATAAGGCTTTGGGAAAGGGTATGGGTATAGTCCCCTACCTGCGACAGAAACTTTTCGGTTTTGTCAAGCTGTACCTCGGTTGTTGGTATCTGCGCAAGGCAAGCTTTAGCGGCTGATGCCTGAACAGAAAGCTCACTTGATATATTTGCCATTTCCCCCGCAGATGTTACAAGCATACCTTTTGCAAGAAGTGTATCAATATCGTCTACATAATCTGCAAGCTCAAAAAAGGCACGATTATATGTGTCTTCAAGGCTTTGTCTGTACGCTTTTGCTTTATAAAATTCATAAGTTCCAAAAACGCTTAATGCAACCACAACCACGCTGAATATCCAATAATATTTTCTCTTGTCCATACATCCTCCTAGCTGCAGAATCGGTGCTTGCCGATCTGTATTATTAAAGGCCTTGACCAAATCCACTTGTTTGTGGCTGTGTCTGGGTTAAAGTAATAAATGGCTCCATAGGACGGGTCCCATCCGTTCATCGCATCCTGGCAAGCCTTATATACTGTGGAATTCTCCGCAATCGGCTCGTTTATCTGCCCGTCAGAAACAGCTGTAAATGCACCGGGCTGATAAATCACTCCTGCTATGGTGTTTGGAAAGGACGGATGCTTTACACGATTTAAAATTACCGCCGCAACTGCCACCTGACCCTCATACGGCTCGCCTCTTGCCTCACCGTTTACGGCTCTTGCCAAAAGCTGAACATCAGAAGAGTAACGCTGGGTTTGCGCCGTAGTTTCAGTTGTGTTTAATCCTCCCAAAAATACAAGACCTATTGCCGCAACTAAAGTGAAAATTGCCGCAAGTTTTGTTTTTTTCATAAATTCACCTCTTTTTAAAATTCTGCCTTTATCTTTCCCTAAAATTTTCTTTATATGTATAACTTTTTCCTTTCTTGTCTACAATCAAAGCATAACCTTGAAAGGATGTTTTTTATATGAAGTATTTTTGTCTTTTACTTATCACCGTTTTTTCGATTTTGGGCATATCAGGTGTGTATGCGGACAATATCCACACCGACTTATCGGAAAATCTTCTGCGACTGCATATAATTGCAAATAGCAATTCGCAAGAGGATCAGGACATAAAGCTTAAAGTCCGCGACGAAATTTTAAAGGTATCGTCTTCCGCTCCTGACAAAGCCGGATTTGACACCGTTGTAAACGAAACCCTTACAAAGCTTGGCGCAGATTACAAAGGTAAAACCTCTGTAATCCGCAGGTTTGTTCCTGCAAAAGAATATAAAAGCATACGGCTGCCCGAAGGTGTATATAATTGTATAGATGTGGTTTTGGGCGATGGCAAAGGTGAAAATTGGTGGTGCGTAGCATATCCGCCACTTTGCTTTACCGAAGAGGTTTTTGGCGAGCTTTCGGATTCCGGAAAGCTTCTTCTTGAAAACAAGCTTTCGAAGGAAAGCTTTCGTGCTATTATTTACAATGGAGATGTAAACATAAGATTTAAAATAGTTGACGAATTTTTGAAGCTGAAAAATCGTTTCAGGTAAAGTTTTTTCTTGATTTTGATATAAGCATGTGGTATACTTTTTTTAGACACCACAAGGTGTTAAAGGAGGTATGTTTATGGGTATTTTATGGCTTATTGCCATTATTGCATTCGGCGTACTTGAATCGGTAACTGCCCAGTTTATTTCCATTTGGTTTGCAGGCGGTGCATTTGCCTCATTAATCGCTTACCTTTTAGGTGCCGGTCAGGCTACACAATGGATTACATTTGCTATTGTATCTGCTGTGCTTCTGATTCTTACAAGACCTTTAGTAAAGCGTCTTGCTAAAACAGATGTAGCCGTAACAGGCACAGATATGCTTATTGGAAAAAGTGCGGTTATGACTAAGGCTACTGACAGCCGTGGTGAATCGGGAGAAGCAAAAATTGATGGAAAAATATGGACAGTAAACAGCGTAGACGGCGAGCCGATTGAAGAAGGCACTGTTGTTACTATTGAGAAAATTGAAGGCGTTAAGCTTATTGTGAAAAAGTAAAGGAGAAGATTTATGGAACTTTTGATTTTTTTACTGATTGTTTTGATTATCGGCATTATTGCCAACATAAAAATTGTTCCGCAGGCACATGCATATATTATTGAGCGTTTTGGCGGATACAGCGCAACCTGGGGCGTGGGACTTCATGTTAAGATTCCGTTCATTGAAAAGGTTGCAAGACGCGTTAACCTAAAAGAACATGTTGTGGACTTTCCTCCTCAGCCTGTTATTACAAAGGATAATGTTACAATGCAGATTGACACAGTTGTGTTCTATCAGATAACCGATCCAAAGCTTTTCACTTATGGTGTTGAGCGTCCTATGATGGCTATTGAAAACCTGACTGCAACTACTCTTCGTAACATAATCGGCGAAATGGAACTTGACGAAACTCTGACTTCCCGTGATATTGTAAACACAAAGATGCGCGCAATCCTTGATGAGGCAACTGACCCTTGGGGAATTAAGATTAACCGAGTAGAGCTTAAGAATATCATCCCACCTCGCGAAATTCAGGATGCTATGGAAAAGCAGATGAAAGCAGAGCGTGAACGCCGTGAATCTATTCTAAAGGCAGAAGGTGAAAAGAAAGCCGCAATTTTGATTGCAGAGGGCGAAAAGGAATCTGCCATACTTCGTGCCGAAGCTGAAAAGCAGGCGGCAATTAAGGCGGCAGAGGGTGAAGCTGAAGCAATTCTTCAGGTACAGACAGCTATTGCAGAGGGTATCAAAAAGATTAACGAAGCAAACCCATCAGAGTCATATATTGCAATCAAATCTTTGGAAAGCTTTGAAAAAGCAGCCGACGGAAAGGCAACAAAAATTATTATTCCATCACAAATCCAAAGCCTTGCCGGTCTTGCAACTTCCGTAAAAGAGCTTATGACAGAAGATAAATAAAAAAACAGTCCTCACGGACTGTTTTCTTTTATTTTTCTGCACTCCTGATTCTATAATTTTTTGTTAAAAATCAGGTGTTCAGCCAACTTGAATAAAAAGCACAAAAAAACCGATGAAATCGCAATTTCATCGGCTTTTGGTACGCGATCAGGGGCTCGAACCCTGGACACCCTGATTAAGAGTGGCAACCTTCCCTTCGGTCGGTTCCCAGGGGAGCGAATCCCTTATGAAATCACAATTTCTTTAATGTTGATGTGTTAATTACATTTTGTCGTGAATCCCTGATTCTTATATTTATGATAGATCGAAATTTCTTTATTGTCAATACTTAACTTTATCTTAACATCTTTAAAGCATGTATCAAACATCATTGATACATGCTTTTTTGTCTTTTATTCCAGATGAAAACAACAATTTAACATTTTTTTAAAGTGGAGAGATTATTGCTTGCCGCTCCGCTATAAAAACGGCATAAACAGGAAATAAAAATCACAAAAAGAATATTTATGTGTACCATTAATGGTATACCACGGGTTCTTAAAAATGCTATAATTAAATTACAGAAAGGGCAAGAAAACAAAATAAAAACAGCTCTTCAAATAAAAAAAGAAAGGAAGTAATCCAAATGAAAAAAGAAAAAAACGAATTGTTTTTAGTTTGCACAGTGATTGCAGACAGACTAAGAAGGAAACTTCTTATCACAGAGGAGACAGTCGAGAATCTTCATAATATGACCTATTATACTACAACAATGTATTTCCAGTATAAAAAGCGTTATCCTGATTATGAAGAAGTAATTATCCCAAATTTCGAAAAAATTTCATTAGGGATAGAAATTGAATAGAAAGGAGGAAAAAAACATGAATATCAAAAATTACAAGAAGCTTTATGAAGAAATTCTTGAAATGTCGTATGACATGGAAGAAGTATCAGTTTACTGCAATCCTACAGATGAGAACATTGAAAAGTGCAAATGGATTGCCGCAATACTTGAAGTATTGAACGATGTTCCAAAAAGTAAAATGGAATGTATGTTTGAATACAGAGACATCGCTTTTGATTACATAAAATTTATGGAATCAGAAAATTATTAAAAAATGCTAAAGAGAATTAGCTAGAAGAAAAAATTTAAGTATTATTAAAAAGAATTATTGGAGGAAATTAATTATGACAAAAATTATTATCAATGAGAGAAAGAGAACAATCGAACTAACAAAGGGATTTGCAAAGAAGGCAAGCGTATTTGGCTCAGAGGAATACAGACAGCTTCAGGAAGCTCGCAGAGATTATCCAACATACAGAGTAATTACAGTAAAATCTGCAAGCGGCAATAAGAAGGCTGGGCTAAAGGGTCTTACTTATGAATACATGGAAAAGTATATCGAAATGCATGATGATGAAAACAAGTCAAAAATGGCGGCATTCAAAAATCTTCGTGCAATTGACGAAGAATCAGAAATCGCATATGCCGAAGCTTGCTCTTACCAGGAAATCAAATCATGGTTCTTAAATGAGTTCAAGGAAATTGCAGAATTTTACGCAAAGCGTGAAGAACTTCTATCAAAAAAAGTATCTTAATTAAAGAAAGGATGTAAATATTATGAAAAATACATTGAAGATTGATCACAAGAAAAGAATAATTGTTATGGACAGAACTTTTGCAAAGTATGCAGAAAACACCAGAAGCGAGGAATACGCACACCTTCAGATGGTGCGCAAGGATTACCCTACTTATAAAGTAAAGCTTCGCACAATAAAGAAAAATTCAAACAAGCAAACCTATCCTGGTCTTACATATCAATATATGGAAGATTACATTACAGCTTATGAATTGCCGGAACAGAAGGACGCAGTATTGGATGAGTTTCACAACATGATATTCATTTCACAATGTCATTCAAAGGCGTATCGTTATCCTACAATAAAAAAGTGGTTTCTAAACAGATATCCAGAAGTGGCAGAATTCAAACAGGTTTCATAAATCTTTAAAGCAGAAATTTTTTGGACAAAACAAGAAATTTAATAACAAGCAAATTTTATATACAATAGAGGATTTAAAAAGGGTTAGTATGTTCTTTTGCTAACAAAAGAACCAAAATTATTGCGCTATCGCGCGCAAACTACTCTAAGAATTGAGTGCTTCGCACTCAATTCCAGGAAATTTAGTTGCTCCGCAACTAAATTTCTTCCATAAGAAGAAAGAAAGGTGAACAATAATGAAAGTATTAAGTGATATCTATAATGATTTACCAGAATATTATGACACAATGCATCTTGACGGATATACAGCAGAGCAAATTCTGATGTCAGCACGAAAGTCAATGGTAGAAGAACATATGGGTTCTGATGATATAACAGAAATCATAATTACAACAAAGGAGAAAATTAAATGAGATACAATAATTAGAAAAACAAAAAAGATAAAAAGAAAAAATCAGTTTTAGAACAGGAGTTGTTCAGTATCATGCAGAAAAGCCTGAAAACGGCACTTGATATGGCTCTTGATGAGTTGTTGAAAGATTTTAAATAAACGGCAAGTGGTTCAAATTAAGAACTACTTGCCGTTTTTGTCGTTTATTTCCGTCAGGGTCGTTAAGTTTTAAAGTATGTAAAACCGCACACGAAGCTGAAAACCGTCATCCAAAATAAAAATCCCATTCCAAGATTGTGTAAGCCACCCCAAAACCGCAATCACTAATTAAAAAGATTTTTTCACGCAATACACCCCGGGGTGTCAGCAAAAGGGTAAGGTTTGTTTCGTGAACAAAATCCGTCTATTTTTCAGTTGACTTTTGGCATTTTGTGAGCCAGAAAAATCGTTCAGGAAATCAACTGTTTAATTGGACATCCCTATTCTTCGTCTTCGATGTATTCCATTATGTCTGCCGGTTGGCAATCAAGAACCTCGCAAATACTATTTAATGCTTCTATTGGAAGATGCTTTACCGCTCCTGTGCAAATTGCAGAAACTGTCGGTGGTCTGATGCCGGTCCTTTCTGCAAGTTCTTTCTGTGTCATTTCGCGCATGGCAAGCATAACTTTTACTTTAAATTTAATCATGAAAACACATCCTTTCCTGTTGGCATTATATCACGATTTTCGTAATAAATCAATACATAAAACGAAAAAATATTTTGAATTTCGTAAAATAAATTACGAAAAAGGTATTGACAAACTACGAGTTTCGTAGTATAATATAAATGTAATCAAGGGAAATACCCTAAAAATAAAAATTTAAAGGAGAAACTAAAAATGACAAAGACAGAAATTATCACAAAAATCGAGGCACTTAATGAATGGGAAGAACTTATGGAACAGGCAAAAGCGGAAGCTGAAGCAATTCGCGACAGCATCAAAGAAGAAATGCTTGAAAGAGAAACTGAAGAACTTATTGCAGGTTCATACATCATCCGTTGGACATCAGTATTAAGCAATCGTTTCGACACAACAAACTTCAAAAAGATGTATGGCGACCTATACAAGACATTCACAAAACAGAGTGCCAGCCGCCGCTTTACAATCTCTTGTTAATCAAAAAGCCGCTCCGTGATAAAATTTACGGAGCGGCAGAAAGGATATAATTATGAATTACGGATATGCCAGATGTAGTACAAACGAAACAAAGCAAGACATCAATCGTCAGGTTAGAGAACTTAAAGCCGCCGGAGCGGAAGAAATCTTTCTTGAATATGAGCATGGCGACAGTAAGATTAAAGATCAACAGAAAGCAATGCTTGAAACCGCAAAAGAAGGTGATACAATAATAACCCTTGAAGTTCCCAGACTTGCTAGAAGCACGCAACAGTTATGTGAAATAATTGATATAGTTCGTGATAAAAAATTGCGGCTTGTGATAGTTGGCAGCATTACTCTTGATTGCCGCAATGGTAAATGCGACCCTATGAGCGAAGCATTTCTGCAAATGGCAGGTGTATTCAGCCAGTTAGAATTAGCTATGATACGTGCCAGGGTTCGTTCAGGGATGGAAAATGCCAGGGCAAAGGGCGTAAGTATCGGGCGACCGCAATTAACCAAGGAAGATATTCCTGCAACATTTTTGCGACATTATCCATCTTTAAAATCCGGCAGTTTGAATGTTTCAGAGCTTGCCAGAGTGTGCGACATAAGCCGGACGACGGTCTATAAATATGTTTCTCTTTTGGAAAATAGATAAAATAAAGGCAGACTTTATTACAAGTCTGCCTATTTTTATTAAACTATGCCAAAATACTTTTCAAAGAGTACCTGAAGCTTTTTTATAACGCCTTGCTTTTTGGCAATTCTATTGCCACCGCCAAACCGTGATACAGCAGGCATAATCTTATCAATGTCTGTTCCTGTTGTTCGGAGTAAACCATCGCGGAAAGCATTTTCAATAAACCTTCTTGCCTCTTCATCTTTAAGGCTTTCATCTGAAATAAGCGTGCTGATGTCACTTTCCTTCTGTTCTTTGACAAAAGTTTTCCAATCCTCGTCAATGTTGCTATCGACATTAACTCTTGCAATAAATCCATCAATAAGTTCTTTCTTTGAACGTAATTGAATACTTGCGCTGACCGCCTTAGAAATATCCGCAAGAATCTCTTTGTCCTTACAATTGCTTTCATGATATTTTGCAACAAGCATCAAAATATAATCAATATTGACTTCGACCTGCTTAATAAGCTCAATCTCAAACTCAATATCATCATTTATATTTTCTTTTTCACCTTCTGGCGGACGAATTGTTTGGTAAATGTCAATATAAATACTCTGATAATCCTGCATATCGCGTTCAGAAATCTTATCTGTTGCATCAAAATCATCAAATGAAGACAGGATATTTCTCAGTCTTAAAATAGCACCGAAGAGTTTTATAAATGCTTTTTCTTCTGATTCACCAATAATTTCGCTACCAAGAGGGAATCTTGTTTCCAGTTCATCAATAAGCTCAACATATCCTGGATGATGAACACCGTCTTCATCATATCCGTAATAATAAGCATCGAAGTTCTTAAGAAGAACAATACCTTCAGCATCTTTGTCACCAAAGAGCGAAATTGCGTCAATAACTTCCTGTTCCAAATCTCTGAAACATACGATATTTCCGTAAGTTTTAACAGAATTCAGTATTCTGTTGGTTCTTGAAAATGCCTGAATAAGTCCATGTTGCTTCAGGTTCTTATCTACCCACAACGTATTAAGAGTAGTGGCATCAAAGCCTGTCAAGAACATATTCACAACAATCAAAAGATCAATTTCGCGATTCTTCATTTTCATTGATAAATCTTTATAATAATTCTGGAACTTATCACTTGAAGTATCGAAGTTAGTATTAAACATCTTATTGTAATCGCTAATGGCGGATTCCAAAAAGTCGCGTGAGCTTTGGTCTAAGCTGTCTGTATCAAATCCTTCTTCCAAAAGACCGTCTTCAGGATCGTCTTCATTTGCTGAAAAACTGAAAATTGTTGCAATGTTCAAGCTCTTGTGCATCTCTTCAAGCTGTCGCTTAAACTCATTATAATATTTAATTGCAACAGGGATTGAACTTACCGCAAAAATAGAGTTAAATCCTGCAACCCTTTGACCTTTTAAAGAATAGAAACTATTGCGCATAGTCTTTTTCTCAAAGTTTTCAAGAGTATACTTTACAATCTCTCTGATTCTGTCAGGTGAAGCCAATGCTTTTTCTACATCAATTGATCTGACCTGCGAATCCTTTATATTTTCTTTTGTCTTAACTGTATTTACATAGTCAATTCTGAACGGCAAAACATTTCCGTCATTGATTGCATTAACGATTGTATAAGTGTGAAGCTTGTCGCCAAAAGCCTGTGGTGTTGTTTTAAGATTAGGGTTACCGCCTGAACTTGCATTTACGGCAAAAATAGGTGTACCCGTAAACCCAAAAATGTGATACTTCTTAAAATGCTTTATAATCGCAAGGTGCATGTCACCGAACTGACTGCGGTGACATTCGTCAAAAATAAGAACAACATGCTTGCCGTAAATATCATGTGTCTTGTTCTTTCTTATAAACACATCCAGCTTCTGGATTGTTGTTATAATAATTCTCGCATTAGAATCTTCAAGCTGTTTTGTAAGTACACTTGTGCTTGTGTTTGAGTTTGCCGCTCCTTTTTCAAATCTGTCATATTCCTTCATGGTCTGATAGTCAAGGTCTTTTCTGTCAACTACGAATAGAACTTTATCAATGTACGGTAGCTGTGATGCTAACTGCGCCGTTTTAAATGATGTCAGCGTTTTACCACTACCTGTTGTATGCCAGATGTAACCACCTGCATCAATAGAACCTTCTTTCTTGTAGGTTGAAGCTATCTGAATACGGTTCATAATTCTTTCTGTTGCAACAATCTGATACGGACGCATTACCAACAGTAAGTCTTCAGAAGTGAATACACAATACTTTGTCAGAATGTTCAGGATTGAATGCTTCGCAAAGAATGTCTTTGTAAAGTCAACCAGATCGGCAATTATCCTGTTGTTACCATCAGCCCAGAAAGAAGTGAACTCAAAGCTATTGCTTGTCTTTTTGCTTGACTTCCTTGAACTTTCGTTCATTTCCTTAATGTGACTGTTTCGTGTAGTATTGGAATAATATTTTGTATGTGTTCCATTGGAAATAACAAAAATCTGTACGTATTCATAAAGCCCCGAGCCTGCCCAAAAGCTATCCCTTTGGTATCTCTTTATCTGATTGAATGCTTCACGAATGGCAACACCGCGTCTTTTAAGCTCGATATGTATGAGTGGCAAACCATTTACAAGAACAGTAACGTCATATCGTGTGTCGTGCTTACCGCCATCCTCGGTGTACTGGTTGATTACCTGCATAGAATTGTTATGTATATTCTTCTTGTCAATCAGGTAAATGTTCTTACTTGTGCCGTCATCACGCTTTAACACCTGGACGTGGTCTGTCTGTATCTTTCTTGTCTTTTCAACAATGCCTTCATTAGCGTTTGCAATGTTGTTTTCAAAGAATCTTTTCCATTCACTTTCCGTAAAAGTATAGCCATTTAACTTTTCAAGCTGTGTACGAAGATTTGTAACAAGGTCTTTTTCCTCGTGAATAGTAATATATTCATAGCCCTGCTCACTGAGCAGCCTTATAAACTCTTTTTCAAGCTCAGCTTCACTCTGATAGCTGTCTGAACGCTTGCCCTCAGGCGTGTATTCAGAAACAACCGTGCTTTCATTGGAAGCCAGCACTATATTAAATTCACTCATATATCTTTCTCCTTAAATGTTAATAGCTTATCACGATAGTATTTATATTGCTTTTGTCTTGCTTCAATCTCAGCAGGTAAACCCTCTGAAATGTCATTGCAAAGTCTGTGAAAGTTATCTAACAGGTCTGCAACCCTTCTTTGTGTTTCAATGTTGGGTAAGGGTATTATAATCTCTTTCAATGCAGGTATACTTGAATGAACAACTTTACTCTTTACCTTGCCTTTACTCTTCTGTGCTTGTGCTGAAGTAGTAGAAAGTGCATAAGAAATATAACGTGGCTCTTGCTTATGTTTCATAACAACAGTATCGCCCCCTGCTAAACATTTCTTATTACCAAGGTATGCAATAGATTTTGCGATTTCTTCAACACTTTCCCCAGTGATAGTAAAAATAATATCACCGTGATCAAAATATTTAGGTGAAGCAACAACATCTTCGGTAGTATGTGAAACACATTCAGTAAAGCTAATATCATATGAAGTATATATTTCTCCATAACGCACACACGGAATACCTTCCGTAGTTACTTCATCTCTCTTTATACCAGCACCACGATAAATATCCGTTGCTATGTCGCCAAGCTTAACCATTGGCACTTCATCCCCAAAAGTCAACAGTTCATCTCTATAATACTCATACTGTTTCTTTCTTGCTGTAAGCTCCGCTGTAAGCTCCGCTGTAAGCTCCGTGAAATTGTCAAGTATTCTGACAATTTCACTCTGTACCTCAAGTGGCGGTACAGGGATTTTTAGTGATTCAATTGTAGATTTTGCCAATGCTGGTATTCCTGCACCATATTGGCATTCTTGCAGTTTATACTCTTGTGACTTGATAAAATGATATGTGTATCTATTCAAAATGGTGTCATTTGGTTTAACAATATAACAATGCGCTCCAGCCCAAAACTTAACTGTAAGCCAATTTACAAAGCCTGCCGAAGCTCCACCTTGCGAAATAGTAATTGTGTTTTCATCTTGGTTGTATTGTTCAATATAACCAGAAGGGTTAATTCCGCCATTGATAACGGGGTATGTACCCTCATCATTCATATCTGCTTTATTGAATTGTATACCTTTAGTTATTTCACATAATAAACCAAGTTTTATATCCTCAACCCCATTAGGACAGAGTTTTTCAATAAGTTCTTCAAGTCTGCTCATTACTGCACCTCGATTTCTGCAATGATTTTGTCAATCTCATCACGAAGTACTTGCTCACGAGCAACAATCTCACTTATTTCACGATTCAGCTCTTTTATGTCAATAACTTCTCTTGTGTCTTCCTGTTCAATGTAGGTAGAAACAGAAAGGTTATAGTCCTGCTCTTTTATTTCATCGTAAGGAACAACCCTTGAGAAATGTTCTTTTTCAGAACGTTCCATAAAACAAGAATGGATTGTATTTATATTTTCTTCTGTTAGTTTGTTTGAGTTTGTAACCTTAACATATTCTTTTGAAGCATCAATAAAGAGTACTGAGTTATCTTGTTTTGACTTCTTCAGAACCATGATGCAAGTAGCAATACTTGTTCCGTAGAAAAGATTATCAGGAAGCTGAATAATGCAATCAATGAAGTTGTTATCAACAAGATATTTTCTTATTTTTTGTTCCGCTCCGCCACGATACATTACACCAGGGAAGCAAACTATTGAAGCTGTTCCGTTTGTGGCAAGCCATGAAAGGGAATGCATGATAAATGCAAGGTCAGCCTTACTTTTTGGAGCAAGCACGCCTGCAGGTGAAAATCTTGGATCATTTATCAAAGTTGCACTTGAGTCGCCTTCCCATTTTGTAGAATATGGCGGATTTGAAACAATAACTTCAAAAGGCTCTTCATCCCAATGCTGTGGATTTAGTAGTGTGTCTTCATTTGCTATATCAAACTTATCGAACTCAATATCATGCAAGAACATGTTGATACGGCAAAGGTTATAGGTAGTAAGATTTATTTCCTGACCATAAAAACCTTGACGAACATTTTCCTTTCCAAGTATTTTTGCCGCTTTCAAAAGAAGTGAACCCGAGCCGCAGGCAGGGTCATAAACCTTATTAACCTGCTTTTTGTTTCCAAGAGCAAGCATAGTAAGAAGTTCAGAAACTTCCTGAGGAGTAAAAAATTCGCCACCAGACTTACCTGCGTTTGAAGCATACATACCCATCAAATATTCATAGGCATCGCCAAAGGCATCAATGGTATTGTCTTTATAGTTGCCAAGATTCATTGAAGCCACGCCATCCATAAGTCTTACAAGTTTTTCATTTCTCTTGGCAACAGTTGCGCCAAGCTTATTGCTGTTTACATCAATATCGTCAAATAAACCCTTGAAATCGTCTTCGCTTTCACTACCTTGGGCAGAAAGCTCAATGTTATTAAATACCTTTTCAAGAGTTTCGTTAAGGTTTTCGTCATTTCTGGCTTTTTCTCTTACATTTTCAAAAAGCTCGCTTGGTAGTATAAAAAGACCCTTTGTTGCAACTAAGTCTTCACGAGCACCTTCAGCTTCTTCGTCTGAAAGTTTTGCATAATCAAAGTCAGCATTACCTGCTTCAATCTCACTTTCGTTGATATAGTTTCTGAAATTTTCAGAAATATAGCGATAAAAGAGCATACCAAGAACATACTGCTTAAAGTCCCATCCATCAACGCTACCTCTTAAATCATTTGCAATAGCCCATATGGTACGATGCAGTTCTTCGCGTTCCTGTTCTTTTCTGTTGTCAACCATTGTTTTTTACCCCCAAGCAAAATATTATAAATCAAGCAAAGTGTTTTTAATTCCCAATTATAAACATTGTATCATGGATCGACAAATATTTCAACGAAAAATTGTTTTGGACTTTAGGTTTTTCACTTGAATGATGTAGCTTTTTTATTGGATTTGTAGTATAATATTTTTAATGAATTAAAGAACAGAAAGGCGGCGGAACGGTTGGCTAAAAATAATCCAAAAGACAAAATTGACAAACTAAATCATCGCGTAATAAAACCTTTCCTTGTTATGCAACATTTACTTAAAAACTCTGACAAGGATAAGCCTATAAGGGCAGATGACATAGCGGAGGTCTTAACGGTAAATTATGGAATCCCTGCGGAACGCCGCTCTATTTATCGTGATATTAAAGCAATCAATCAGGCATACATAATGTTGGAAAAGTTTTGTAACATAGAAGAAGCCACAAAAATTCTTGAAGAAGATGAGTATGATGAAGAAAAGTTGATTCTAAAAAATACAAATGGATTCTATGCACGCAATAAATATGATGTCAACGATATTCGCCTGTTAGCTGAATGCGTTTATTCTGCCAAATTTCTTGACGAGTCGCAATCAGATGCCCTTGTAGATATTGTTTGCGAACATGTGAGCGAAAAGCAAGCCAATAAGATAAGACATGATGTTCTTTTGATGGACAGAGAAAGAACAGATAATGCTGAAGTTATAAATAGCATTGCGGCAATCAACGAAGCCATGAGCAAGAAGAAGGACGGCAAAAAACACATCCCGGAAAAGATAAGCTTCAAGTACCTTAAACACACAATAAATGATACGAAAAAGCAGGTTGAACGTCGCCATGGTGAAACATATATTGTAAGTCCCTATGCATTGGTTATAAACGATGGGCATTATTACCTGATTGCATATGACGACAAAATGAAAAAGATTGTTAATTACCGAGTTGACCGTATGAAAAAGGTGGAAGGTACAGGAGCGGAACGAGAAGGTGAAAAAGAGTTTTATAACATTGACCTGAAAACTTACACGCAACAGGTATTCTCAATGTATGGCGGAAGAAAAGAAAGAGTTAAACTGCAATTCATAAACAAATTATTAGATACCGCCATAGACCGTTTCGGCAAGAAGAATGTCACATATCTACCAAGTGATGACAGGCATTTTACTGTTTCGGCAGAAGTTGCAATAAGTAAGCAGTTCTTCGGTTGGCTATTGGGGTTCGGCAAGGAAGTTAAAATAATTTCACCGCCAGAAGTAAGAGAAGAGTTCACAGAATACATAGATAAGATCAGAGAAATGTATTAAAGAAGAATAAAAGATGTTAAAAAGATGTAAGTTAGTTGTTTGAAACATATTAAAAGCAGTCAAGAAGTTGTATCTTGACTGCTTATTTATTTGCGCATTTTTATTCTGTTATTACATTTGAGTTGTTGGAGCGGCGAAAAATTATCATAGTTTTTTGCAATGTCCGCATCAAATATTGCGCAGTAATGTTTTGTCATATCAAGTGTAGAATGCCCCAAAAGACGTTGAAGAGTGAACGCATCACCGCCGCAATCAACAAGATATTTTCGTGCAAAGGTATGCCGGAATAAATGAATACTTGTTTTTAAGACTCCGCGCCTTTTATTATATCTTGCGATATTGTTCCGCAATCCATTCTCTTTTAACTGTTCACCGTTTTCTGTTGGAAAAAGAAAATCTTCATCCGCTCCGCCACGGATTCGCATATATTCTTTGAGTATGCCCTGCAATTCTGAACATAAAGGAATGACCTGTGATTTCTTGCTTTTGGTATGTCTTAAATAAATTACAAGGTTTTCCAAATCAACATCCTTATTCTTTATGTTTCTGACTGTTGCGGCACGTGTGCCGTTATTTACAAGCAAGTTTATTATAACCCAGGATCGATATTCTGCAAAAGAGCATTTTCGCATATTGGGTTTCTTTAAAAGCCGCTCCAATTCGCTATCTGAATATGTTTCCTTGATGGTTTCTTCGCTTTTATATCGCGGCATATTTATTTGTGTTATTCCTTCGCTATTGCACCAAGAGAGAAAAGTTTTTAAAACTCTTACATAACTGCTTATGGAGTTTGCCGCCAGTCTTGAATCACGCATTCTTGCAACCATGTTTTCTAATTCTGTCTTTGTCAAATCGTCTATTGGAAGTTCTATATTTAAATAGTTCCGCAATGATTTGAAATGTGATTTATAGGACAAAACCGTTTTATCACTTAATCCCTTTGCCTTTCTTGTTAGTATGAAGTTGTCAAAAACTTCCGCAATAGTTTCACTCTTTTTCATTTGAATTTTCATCATTTTTCTGAGCTCCTGATTCTTTATTTTTTAGTTAAAAATCAGGAACTCAGGCTTGATTATAAAAAGACACAAAAAAACCGATGAAATCGCAATTTCATCGGCTTTTGGTACGCGATCAGGGGCTCGAACCCTGGACACCCTGATTAAGAGTCAGGTGCTCTACCAACTGAGCTAATCACGCATACTTTATTGACAACTTCTATATGATACCACAGTAAATTTTATTTGTCAATAGTTTTTTTGAAATATTTTAAAAATAGCAGAAACTTTCGTTTCTGCTATTTTTACTTAACTACAAACTTCCCGTCTACCGCATCTATTGTTACCTTATCCCCCAATTCTCCTGCAATAATCTTTTCCGAAAGCATATCTTCAATCTTACTTTGAATTGCACGGCGAAGAGGTCTTGCACCATAGACAGGGTCAAAGCCTGCTTTTGCGATTTCGCGGATGGCATCTTCGGTAAATTCGGCAGATATTTCATTTGCCAAAAGTCGTTCTTTTAGACCCTTTAACATAATTTTGGCAATCTCCTGAATTTCCGTTTCGCCAAGTCTTTCAAATACAATAATCTCGTCAATTCTGTTCAAAAACTCCGGCTTAAAGGCATCTTTAACTTTTGCCATAACCTTTTCACGGATTTTTTCATTATCGCTATCGGAATCATCGCTTGCTGTACCAAATCCCATCTTGGTTGTACCGGTATTTAAAATATCCTTTGCACCAAGATTTGAAGTCATAATTATAACAGTATTTCTGAAATCAACCCGCCTGCCTTGTGCATCTGTCAAAATGCCGTCGTCCAGAATCTGTAGCATAATATTGAATACATCAGGGTGCGCCTTTTCGATTTCGTCAAACAAAATTACTGAATACGGCTTTTTTCGTATCTTTTCGGTAAGCTGTCCACCCTCGTCATAGCCCACATATCCCGGAGGTGAGCCAACAAATTTTGATACGGAATGCTTTTCCATATACTCGGACATATCAACACGAATCATAGCGTCTTCTGAACCGAACATAGCCTCGCAGAGTGCCTTTGAAAGCTCGGTTTTTCCTACACCTGTTGGTCCTAAGAACAGGAATGAGCCTGTTGGCCTTTTAGGGTCTGAAAGTCCTGCTCTTCCGCGTCTTATTGCACGGGATACGCTGGATACCGCCTCCTCCTGACCAACCACTCTTGCATGCAGAATTTCTTCTAACTTCTTAAGTCTTTCTCCCTCTTCTTCTGCAACTTTATGAGCCGGAATATTGGTCCATTCGCCAATGATTTCCGCAATATCGGTGTCGGTAATTACAAGGGCACTTGATTTATTACTGTCTTTCCATTGATTTTTTCCTGTTTTAAGCTGTTCCTCAATTTCTCTTTCCCTGTCACGAAGCTCTGCCGCTTTTTCAAAGTTCTGAGAAATTATAGCCTCCTGTTTTTCCTTTTTGATTTTTTCTGCCTCTTTTTCAAGATTCTTTAAATCGTCAGGTGCTGTCAAAGCTGAAAGCCTTTTCTTACTTGCTGCCTCATCCATCAAGTCAATAGCCTTATCCGGCAGGAATCTGTCAGTTATATATCTTTCCGAAAGCTTTGCGGCAGAAACAATTGCACTATCGTCAATCTTCACGCTGTGATGTGCCTCGTATTTATCGCGAAGCCCCTTTAGAATTTCAATTGTTTCTTCTACCGTCGGCTCGCCAACTGTAACAGGCTGAAAACGGCGTTCCAATGCCGCATCCTTTTCTATATATTTTCTGTATTCATTCAAGGTTGTTGCACCGATTAGCTGAACTTCGCCACGGGCAAGTGACGGCTTTAAGATGTTTGATGCATCAATAGCACCCTCTGCTGAGCCTGCACCAACAATTGTGTGGATTTCGTCAATGAACAGAATTACATTACCAGATGCCGTTACTTCTTCAATGGCTTTTTTAAGGCGGTCTTCAAACTCACCACGGTACTTCGCTCCGGCAACCATTGATGATAAGTCCATGGTCACAAGGCGTTTGTCCTTTAAAAGTTCAGGGACATCACCTGATGCGATTTTCTGTGCCAATCCCTCTGCTACCGCTGTTTTTCCAACACCCGGTTCACCAATCAGGCAAGGATTGTTTTTTGTTCGTCTTGACAGAATCTGAATGACCCTTGCAATTTCCTCATCTCTGCCGATTACAGGGTCAAATCTGCCCTCTTTCGCCATTTTTGTAAGGTCTCTGCCAAACTGGTCAAGAGTAGGTGTTTTATCTGCACCTTTTCGTTTTGGTTGATTTTTTGGCGTTTCATTAAAACCCGGTTCGGTTGACGCTACGATTTCGGTGTATATATTATTGAAGTCAACACCTGCAAAGGACAGAACATTTGCACCAACTCCATCCCCATCCTTTATGATGCCGATTAAAATATGCTCAGTACCGATATAGCTGTGACCCATACTGCGAGCCTCCATAGCGGCAAGCTCTAAAATCCGTTTACTTCTTGGGGTAAGTGCTAACTCGGTATTTTTATCAAGTGGTGCATTTTGTCCCATAAGCTCTTTAATGCGGTCATATATGATGTCCTTTTTTACGCCTGCATTCTCAAGAATCTTTGCTCCAACGCCTGTTCCCTCGTCAATAATTCCAAGTAACAGATGCTCAGACCCTATATATCCATGACCCATACTGCAGGCTGCATCATGGGCCTTGTTTATTGCTATTCTTGCTTTTTCAGTAAAATTAGAAAACATAATTGGTTCCTCCTCTATATATTTTCTCTTAAATATTCTCCTCTCTTCTTATCCCGCTCACTAGGTGTTAACTTTTCGCCGTTCATAATAATAGCAGGCTCTGTTTCCACCATAAGCGAAATGAGAGGTTCTTTTTCTTCAATATCTATTATACCCATATTTTTACCAAGAATTACCTGAGAAATAAGAGCTTTTGCTTCACTTGAAGAAACTATTCTTGCAAATTTAAGGGTTCCGTAAGCTCGCCATAACTTGTCGGCAAATTCTTCGTTTTCAAAAAGCTTCTCTCTCGCATCCTTTTCATGCTTTTCTATTTGTCCCACGATATTTTCAAGACTTTCAATGATTTCCTTCTCGCTTATGCCCAAAGTCACCTGATTTGAAACCTGATAAAGATTTCCGTATGCCTTTGAGCCTTCGCCGTAAAGTCCGCGGACTGTAAGACCAAGCTTTGATGCAGAAGAAATAATATTATTCATATTATTGGTCATTGTAAGTGCCGGAAGATGCATCATAACAGATGCCCTCATTCCTGTACCCGTATTTGTAGGACAGGCTGTTAAATATCCAAACTCTTCTGAAAATGCATAATTGATACTTTCTTCAATCACATTATCTACCTTATCCGCAAGCTCCCATGCTTCTGCCAGCCTGAATCCGCCAAGGATTATCTGCAAGCGTAAATGGTCTTCTTCCAATAGCATTATGCTCATATTTTCATCTTCGCTTATTAAAACTCCGCCTCTGTCACTTTTTGCCATTTCAACGCTTATTAAGTGTTTTTCGGAAAGTGCTTGTTTTTCCTCGGCTGATAGGTCAGCCATTTTCTTAAATGTAAAGTTATTTGCTAAAGTTGAACCGGAATTTAAAACCGCACCTTTAACTTCTTCCAGGACTTTCCCGCATCCCTCTTCGTTTAACCTGTTCGGGAATGGATACTTATCAAGATTTCGGGCAAGGCGTACCCTTGTGCTTACTATAATATCATTATCATTTTTTTCTTTGTACCAAATCATAGCTTAACCCTCCAATCCCTTTATTTCCTTATGAAGTTTAGCCGCTTTTTCATAATCTTCTGCTTCAACCGCCTTTGCAAGCTGATTTTTGAGGTCCGAAAGCTGGCGTTTTTTCAGAATTTCGGTAGAAGACTTTGATGGGATCTTACCTTTATGCTCTGTGCCTTTTTGCATCTTATAAAGCGCTTGGCGAACCTGTGGCTCAAAAGCTTTATAACACTCGCTACAACCAAGTCGTCCGCTTTTTTGAAACTCATAATATGTTCTGCCACAGTTTTCACATCTTCTATCCTCACGATAAACCGGCACTACATCAAAACTGTTAAAAAAATCTGCAAATAAATCGTACATAATGTTTTCCTCCTTATAATTCACAAAGTGCATTCTTTAATATATTGGCTCTTATCATATCCCGATGGGGATTTGGTATCGAAATTGCATTATCTGAAACCGCCGCTGCCAGTACCTTTGCTGTTTCCAATGATATATCACCCTTTTCATAAAGGTATTTTATAATGGTTTTTGCTTCCCTGAAGTTGCAGGATTTTCCCACAAGTGCAACGGCATCTTCTGCCTTATTAACAGATATACGCTTAATTTTAATATATCCTCCGCCACCTCTTTGAGATTCAACGGTGTATCCTTTTTCAGGGTTAAATCTTGTTGAAATAACATAGTTTATCTGAGACGGAACACATCCGAAAATTTCTGCAAGTTCGTTTCTTCCAAACTCCGCATACTCTTCCTCATCTTTCATAAGCTCTATAATAAAGGACTCGATTCTATCACTGATTCCCATAATTTTTCTCCTTAAATTTAACTTTGACTTTCTTTGACCTTTGCAACTTCATTATAGCACCTATTTTTTAATTGTCAAGAGTAAATTTGTAAATAAATTATGAACTTCTATTGAAATAGCCTCCAAAAAATAGTATAATGTCAGCATAATAGGGCGGTTTTGCCCAAAAGTAAAGGACTGATTTTTATTATTCCGGTAGAAAAGAATCATAAATATATAGCAAAAATCGAAACCCTGTCATCTGACGGCAACGGCATCGCAAGAATCTGCGGATATACTCTTTTTGTGCCACAAGCGGTGCCCGGCGATGAGGTTGAGCTTTTAGTTGTAAAGACTAATAAAAACTATGGCTATGCAAAAGTGATGGCAGTTATTACACCTTCTCCAATGCGTAAAGAGCCGCCATGTCCGCATTTTGCAAAATGTGGCGGTTGCCAGCTTATGACCATAGATTATAATGCTCAGCTTGAGTTTAAGAAAAACATCGTCCGTGATGCACTTTTAAGGCTTGGGAAAATTGATTTAACGCCTGATATTATCGGTATGGAATACCCTTTCCGTTATCGAAATAAGATGGTATTCCCTTTTGCACCTGACGGCAGTTGGGGTTTTTACAGACAGAGAAGTCATGATGTTATTCCGCTTACTGATTGCTTTCTGGGCGACTCTTTAACCACCGAGATTATGAATACTATTTCAATTCACATTAAAAAGTATAACATTCCGGTGTATGACGAAATTGCGCATAAAGGCGTTATGAGACGAGCTTTTCTTCGCACAACCGAAAGCGAAGTTATGGTCGTGATTTCAGTAAATGGGGATAATATTCCAAAAGCAGATGAGCTTATTAAAAGCATTACTGCAGTTTCGCCTAAGATTTCAAGTATTATACTTAATATAAACAAAAAGCGCACAAATCTTGTGCTTGGAGACAAAAATGTGACCCTTTGGGGCAAGGATGTGTTATCTGCCACTCTTTGCGGACTTTCTTATGAAATTTCGCCACACAGCTTTTTTCAGGTAAACCCGATTCAGACGGAAAAGCTTTACGGCAAAGCTATTGAGCTTGCTGATACTACAGAAAACGATACCGTTTTGGATATTTACTGTGGAATCGGTACTATTTCTCTAACCGCTGCAAAAACTGCAAAATCGGTAATCGGCGTGGAAATTGTCCCGGAAGCAATAGAAAATGCGAAAGATAATGCTAAACGAAATAGCATAGAAAACGCAGAATTTTACTGCTCCGCTGCAGAGGATATTGTGCCTCAGCTTATAGCCGACAACATATCCCCTGATATTGTCATCCTTGACCCGCCACGAAAGGGCAGCGATGAAAAGACACTTTCAGCTATTGTTTCCGCAAAACCAAAAAGGATTGTATATGTGTCCTGTAACCCTGCAACATTGGCAAGAGATGCACAGTTTTTAACAGAAAATAGCTACACCGCAAAATCGGTAACCGCCGTTGATATGTTCCCACATACTGTTCATGTGGAAAGTGTAATGCTTTTCGTAAAGGACTAAGGAGTTTTTATGAGTAAATATAGTTTAGGATTATCTGGAAATCAACTTAAAATTCTGGCGGTCATTTTTATGACCATTGACCATGTGGGCTTGCACCTTTTCCCCGGCATGCCGATTTTTCGCATAATCGGGCGTCTGGCATTCCCGATTTTTGCGTTCACTTTTGCAGAGGGTTGCAGGTACACAAAAAACCGCACACGACATTTCTTTGTGCTTTTACTTTTTGCCATTTTGTGTCAGGCGGGTTACACCTACGCCATGAATTCTTTATACCAGAATATATTGGTGACACTGGCTCTTTCGGCATTGGCTATTTATACCCTTGATTTCGCGAAGAAAACAAGGAACTTCTTAAGCTATACCCTTGCAATTATCGTTTTACTGGGCGTGTTTTTCATTTGCTTTATTCTTCCGTCTTATATCGGCAGAGGCTTTGCCATTGACTACGGATTTTATGGCGTAATGCTCCCGGTTCTTTGTTTCCTTGGTAAAACAAAGCAGGAAAAGGTATTCCTTTTAGCAATGGGACTATTAATTTTAGCGCCAAACCTTGGTACTATACAGCTATTCTCATTACTATCTGTTCCTATTATTGCTTTATATAACGGAACACGCGGAAAGTGGCGTATGAAGAATTTCTTCTATATTTACTATCCGCTACACCTTGTTGTTATTCATTTTTTAGGAATGTTTTTGAAGTAATCCGAATAAACTTTAATATTAAATAGGAAAGGTAAAAATTATGAAACCAATCGTTTTATACCGTTCAAAATACGGCTCAACAAAAAATTATGCCAATTGGATTGCAGAGGAGCTTTCCTGCGAGGCAATAGACGCAAAAGGCGTAAGTGCTGACATTTTAAAGGACTATGATACCATAATCTATGGCGGAGGCCTTTATGCAGAAATTATTGCCGGCGTCAGCATTATAACCAAAAATATTGACAAACTACAAAATAAAAAGCTAATCGTTTTCACAACCGGTCTTACCCCAACCAATGTACGCGAATACTACGACGGCATGGTAATAGAAAAGAACTTCAAAGGTGATACTAAAGACAAGGTCAAAGTCTTCAATTTCCCGGGCAAAATGGTGTATAAGGAGCTTTCTTTGGTACATAGAACTGCCATTAAAACCCTACAGACAATTATGTCTAAAAAGGAAAATCCAACCGATATGGAAAAGATGCTTGTTCACCTTTGTGACATTGACGCTGACCTTTCGGACAAAAGTTTGATTACGGAGCTTGTTGAATATGCAAAAGCATAAAAAAACCGACACAATCGTGTCGGTTTTTTTATTAGTCTAATTTTAGTACTGACATAAATGCTTCCTGCGGAATTTCCACATTTCCCACCTGTCTCATTCGTTTTTTACCCTCTTTTTGCTTTTCAAGAAGTTTCTTCTTT
>JAZNWI010000129.1:0-25414 GCA_045593305.1 Clostridia bacterium
TGGTAGCTTTACCATTGATGAAATGGAATGGGCGTGGGATAAGAATCCACCCAAGCAAAGTGCGTTTCAAAGGTTGAAGAATAAGCTTGTAAACAAGTAAGTATGTAAACAAGTATTTGACTTATAAATCAGGTTTGGGTATAATATAAATGAAAATGATGAAAGGAAGTGATTTTGATGTGCACAAGGAACCAGCTATTAGATATAACTTCTCAAATTGCTAAAGAAGCAAAAAATGTTTTTGACAGTAAGCTTGATTCCGTTCTGCTTTACGGCTCTTATGCCAGAGGCGAGGAAACAAGTGAGTCGGATATCGATATAATGGTTTTAGCTGATGTTCCCTCTGAAGAGCTTTCAAAGTATAAGAAATCCTTTATAGCTCTATCATCAGAATTGGGGCTTGCTCACGATATTCTTATCACAGTCACATTGAAAGATACTGAAACCTTTAATCGTTATATTGATGCCGTTCCGTTTTACAGTAATGTTAAAAAGGAGGGGATTAAGATTGCTGTCTGAAGAAAAAATAGCATTATCGAAAATAAGACTTGATAATGCCAAAGAACGAATTGCTTTTGCTGATGAAATTTTAGCTTTAGGAGATTATAAAACTGTTGCTAACCGTTCCTATTATGCTGTGTTTTCTGCAATGCGTGCGGTGTTGGCTTTGGATGGTATAGATTCTAAAAAGCATTCGGGAATTATTGCAGAATTCAGAAAGAATTATTTAAAAACCGAAATCTTACCTAAAACTTTATCACCTATGATAGATGCACTCGTAGAGATTCGTCAGGGTAGCGATTATGATGATTTCTATGTTGTTTCAAAAGAAGAGGTTTGCGAACAATTAGAAAATGCAAAAGTGTTCGTAGGTGAAGTTGAAAAGTTTTTAAAAACAAAATATTGATATGTGGCGTGTGGAGTATTCTGCACGCTATTTTAGAATTAAAAAGTAATAGGAGTAATTATCGTAAATTGTTTGAGGAGTAGTTTTATGAAAAAATTAATTTCTGCTTTGTTGATAATTGTATGTATCATTAATTTAGTTGGGTGTGGTATTGCTGATAATCAATCCGCTTCATCTGAAAATGATACATTTTATCCGGTCGAATGCGAGGTTGAATTGCATTCAAAAAAGCAAAATAAATATCTGACAGGTAATTATGAAAAAGTACCTTTTGGTGTTAAGGGTGAAAAAGAACTCAGCCATCCTGAAGCGGTAGAATTTTCCTGGCCCTCTGAAGAGAATGCTGACGGTAAAACAGAATATACGGTTTCCATCAGCAAATCTGAAGATATGAGGAAAGCACAGACATATTCAACAACCGAAAACAGTTTATCTGTTTATAATCTTGAAATTGCTACCGATTATTATTGGACTGTAAGTTATGACGGTGAAACAAGTGATGTGAAGAAATTCACTACTTCGTCTGCTGCACCAAGAAACATCTATGTGGATGGTATTACAAATGTCCGTGATATTGGCGGTTGGGTAACTGAGGATGGAACTCGCACAAATCAAGGTCTTATTTACAGATGTGGCAGATTGAACGAGAGTAAGGACAACGGTTGTGCAGTTATAATCACTGAAGACGGAAAAATAGAAATGCTTGAAGGTTTAGGTATAAAAACCGAAATTGATTTGCGTCAGATTCACACAGGTGAAACCGGTGGTATAACTGAAAGTCCGATAGGGGAAAGTGTTAATTACATAAGCTGTCCAATGGACTGGTCAGGCGATTTGCATGGTGAAAACAATGCTCAGCTTTTAAAGGTATTTGAAGTTTTATCTGATGAAGAAAATTATCCTATGATTATTCACTGTAGCGTAGGAACAGACAGAACGGGTATGTTCGCTTTTCTCATAAATGCCCTTTTAGGTGTGTCTGAAGAAGATTTGTGTCGCGATTACCTTTTCTCAAACTTTGGTGCAATAGGTAGTAAACGGAAAATTAACCAACTCAAAGAAAGTGTGTATTACACAGAAGTAATGAATGCACAAGGCAACACCTTAAGCGAAAAAGCTTACAACTATCTTGCAGATTTGGGCGTACCCACAGACCAGCTTGATAGCGTTATTTCAATATTGAAAAAGTAACACTGATTGCAGAGGTGGTTTCTAATGAAATATTCAGACTTGCTCGATTATTGCCTTTCGAAAAAAGGAGCGTATATTGACCATCCCTTTGGTCCTGAAAGTGATATAATTAAGGTTGAAGGTAAAATCTTTGCTCAGTTGTTCGTTCTTAAAGGTAAAGAAACTGTAACTCTGAAATGCGAGTGTATGATGGGAGATTTTTACAGGCAGTTGTATCCCGGAGTTATCGTGAGAGGTTATCATTGTCCTCCCGTTCAACAACCTTATTTTAATACTTTTCCGCTTAAAAGTGTTCCTGATGAACTTATTATTGAAATGACAGACCACAGCTATAGAACTGTAGTTGGTAAGTTACCTAAATATAAACAAATGAGATTATCTGATGAAGAGTAAAACAAAATTTTAATAGGAGAACATTATGAGCTACATAATGGATTTGAGAAAAGTGGTCGGGCACAGACCTTTATTGCAGGTTGGTGCAAGTGTTATTGTGGTTGATGAGTGTGGTCGCATTTTGCTTCAATTACGCAGTGATAATAACACTTGGGGTTATGCCGGTGGTTCGGTAGAAATAGATGAAAAGGTTGAAGATGCAGCCAAGAGAGAGTTGTATGAAGAAACAGGCTTGATTGCTAAAGAACTGACTCTTTTAGGTGTGTTTTCAGGCAAAGAGATGCACAACATTTATCCCAACGGCGATGAAGTATCGAATGTAGATATTGTTTATATCTGCAAAAACTACGAGGGTGAATTGAAATGTCAGGCAGGCGAGGTTGAAAACCTAAAGTTCTTTGATATTACAGATCTCCCTGATAACATTTTTAAGCCTAATTTACCTGCTATAAAGGAATATATTACAAAGTATAAAACAAGGTGACGAATAATGATTAAGATAGATGCAGGGGAGTTCTTCCTTGTTGAACCAAGTGAGGAATATGCAGAGCAGATTGCTGAATATAAGCAGGCTTTTCTGGATGCAGACTCCTCAATGGATGGTTGCGGTCCGCTTCGCAGATGCGAGGACCCACTTACATATATTTCAGAGTGCAGAAAATACACATCACCCGAAACACTCCCCGAAGGTTTAGTTTTAGCAACTCAGTTTTTCTATATCCGTAAATCTGACAATTGTCTTGTGGGTATGTTACAGGTGCGCCATTATTTCAATGACTATCTTTCAAAGTTTGGCGGTCATATCGGGTATTCAATAAAGCCTGGCGAAAGAAGAAAAGGCTATGCAACATCAATGCTCCGTGCCATTCTCCCGTATTGCAAAGACCTCAATCTTGATAAAATTCTCATAACCTGCATTGACGGCAACATAGGCAGTGAGAAAGCAATACTTAATAACGGTGGCGTTTATGAATCCACCGTCTATGAACAAGACAGTAAACGCAACTTGAAAAGATTTTTGATACAACTATAAGTAAATATAAATGTTATAGAGACCACAACTCCCACTTGCTGATGATAAAATAGCAGGTGGGAGTTGTGTTTTGTAAAGTCCCTCTAATCGTACAATGGATGTGTTATAATACAGACATAAGGCAATGAAAATGTATTGATTTTTTATAAGGAGTGGCTGGTATGTTGTCTAAAATCGGTTTTGTGGTGGATAACGGAGAAGAACGGACAGAGATTCAGAACATGAATCAGGAAAGAACTATTGCACCAAGAAAATCTGTTGTTGAGGTGTATTTCCCTGACAGGCAAATGACATTGTCGTATTTTAATGATAAGTTTGATTTGCTGGTAAATGACGTGGTTTTCGTTGAAGGTAAGCTTGAAGGGTTGCGTGGTATCGTCAGGTCGGTTAATTATGACTTCAAAATCAAGCTTTCCGAGTATAAAAAAGTAATGCGTGTTGCCGATACTGATGTGAAAGGTGAACTTTATATAACGCCATACAGATATATGTCTTTTGATAAAAATACGCTAAATTACGAGAAGGTATCATCATGGTTTGTTTGTAAAAATGATGAGGATTATGAGGTCGGTGGCAGCGATAAATCATTCCCGCTTAATGATCTGAGTGAAATGAACATTCAGAGCCATATAGCTGAGCGTGGGCACGATTATTATATGGAGAATAACGTTGTTTTTCTTGAACTTGATGGTAATAAGGGTAGGGCAATCGTTGAGGGCTCAAAGGTTTATGATGTCGAGTTTAATTATGAAAACGGTATGGTTTCAAATCTTGTCTGCGACTGCTTTTGCCCATACGCCTGCAAGCATCAATTTGCAGTAATGCTTCAGCTCAGAGAATGCCTTGAAGATGTTGAGAAGCTCTATAAAAAAGAGTACGAGGCATCCGGCTATTTCGCATCAGTCTTCAAGCAAACATTACATATATTCGCAATTAATAATAAGCAAAGCGGTAAGCTCGCTTTAGAATAAAGGGGCTGAGTTTATGGATTGGAACAACAATGGCAGATTTGATGCAGGGGACTATGCTAATTATAAAATGGCGACCGAATCATCGAACAAAAGCTCGGGTAAAAATTCATCAATCAATACAGGCATAGACGGCAGTTTGAAATTCTTGCTTATAGTAATTGTTGTGTCGTTTGTGTACGCTATCCTTGAAGCAATGGGCGCAAGTTGATTAAATAAAAAAATAAAGAATAGGGGATTGAGTATTATGACAAATGGTATTTTGGGCGATATGTTTGACCTCAACAACGACGGTAACCTCGACGCCTTCGAACAAGGTCTGGAGTTTATGCTCCTCGACGAATTAACAAAAGATGAATCAGACGATTCAGATAATGACGATTTCTAAAACAAAAACAAAGGTTAAGACAAAATCTTAGCCTTTGTTTTGTGTTTTTTGTTCAAATTCAAACATGCATATTTGTGATTTTCGCTGAATTTTTGAAAAAAAGAAAAAATCTGTGAAGTATTTGGCGGATTTTGTCATATATAAGTGTACATCTATTCACAGATTTTTTTGAAATATAATTCGTTTAAAAGAAAAATGCTGAAATCTCATGATTTTTGATGAAAAATATGTGATTTTGGTTGAGAAAGTTTGTTTGTAATGATACAATATCTTTATCAAATTGTTGACTATTAGAAATGAATGGTTATTATATACCACAATTTTAAGGTGAACCTGACTTTAAATGGAAAACTCCATCCGAAATACCAAACTACAATTTCAGTCCAGCATATAAAGATAAATTGAAAAAGCTAAGAATGAAAAGGGAGTTGTTGATGTATGACTATAAATGAAGCAATAAAAGAAGTTTTGATTTCAAATGGAAACGGTATGACATCCAACGAAATATATGAAGAGATCGTAAAAAAGGGTTTGTATTCATTTAAAGCTAAAAATCCAGAACATGTTGTAAATACCAATATTAGAAGAAGGTGCGTTGGTCTGGATTTTCCGACTTCGCATCCCATAAAACAATTTAAAATTGTGGGATATGAAGGAAAGAAAATAAAATATGCTTTACTAAATAAAAATGAGCATATTGAAGTGGCTAATGCTCTTAAAGCTACTAAATCAACAGATTCACTACCTGAAGAAAGATTGCTTAACGCTTTCAAAGAACACATTGAACAAATTAAGCAAGAATTGTTAGAGCGCATACTTAATGAACATCCGAATTTTTTTGAACAACTAGTTGTTGATCTTCTTTTAAAAATGGGTTATGGATATGATAGAAGTTCTGGCGTAGTTACTGGTGGTTCTCATGATAATGGAATCGATGGAATTATAAGTGAGGATAAATTGGGCCTTGATTTGATTTACATACAAGCTAAAAGGTTTGCAAGTAATAATAAAGTTGGTAGAAAAGAGTTACAGGCTTTTATAGGTGCTATGGGGCATATTCAAAAAGGTGTTTTTATTACTACTTCTTCATATACGAAAGAGGCATATAAGTATGGTGTTCAACAGCAACAAAAAAGCATTAAATTAATTGACGGTGATTTGTTGGTTGAGTATATGGTGAAACATGGTGTAGGAGTAGAATGCGTTAAATCGTTCAATATATATAAAATAGATTTAGACTATTTCGGTGAGTAAATGCTCGTTAGGATATGTGTACGACAATGAGGTGTGGTTTCTTGTTTTTTAATCACAATAAAAGGAAACGAGAATTATGATAGATAAATATATGGATAACATGAATGTCAGTTTTTCTGAACTTTATTCAATTCAAACAACAGAATATGTAGATGTTCCTGTTACAACACTCCCTTTTTCCAGACGTATAATTAATCGATTCATGCGAAGCGGCATTACAACAGCTTCGCAAGTGTTGGATTCAACACCTGAAAAGCTTTTAAAGTTAAGTGGCTTTGGTGAGAATAGTTTAGAGGAAATTGAAAATTACTGTTTGGATATTCGATCGAAAAGAAGTGGTTTAAAGAGCAGAGTCGATACAGACACCATTTTAAATGTTTCTAAAATTTTTAAGAATAATATAGAACTTGTTTGTGAAGGCGATTATTCCTTTATTGATACCAATTTGTTGGATCAAAGTGGAAGGAAACAACTTTCTCATTATATAGAAAGTTTTGATGTTTTGGGTAAAGATATTGTTTTTGATTGCATCAATAAGCCGCAAAAAATACTGCCGGTTATTGAAATGTTTAATAGTTTCCGTGTTTCGGTGAATAGAGGTACGGAAATATATCGGCTTTTTGAATGTGTGCCTAGTGATAGAAAAAACAGGATTGCACAAAATTTTATAAATGCTTTTACTATTGATGAAAACGAAAGGTCTATATTATATAGTCAATGCAAAAATTCAGAAAGTACACTTGCTTCGTTGATAGATAACGCAAATCTGAGTAATGATCATACTTACATTTTGTTGAAAAAATTTGTGAAATGGTGTGCGTTTGATTTATCAAAAGAAATACAACAAATATTCCAAAAACTTTATCCTAACGATAGAACGCAACTGGTAATTAAGATGCGTTCTCGAAACAAAACTTTAGAAGAAATAGGCAATATTCTTGGAATTACCAGAGAACGTGTACGTCAAATAGAGTTGAAAACTAAACGCAACTTTAATAAATTGCATAGTAGAGTGCGTGTTATTTCAAAAATTTCAGCAGAACGTAATGGCGACAAAGTATTGACGCCAACAGAAATAGCAGAATATTGCCCATCCAATGCAGATGAGCTTGTTTTTTTGCTGCAGTCATATGAGAGCCTTAATTATAGTTACGACAAGGAACTTAATGTTTTTGTTGTAGGTGATGACTCATTACATGATAAGGTACATGCTTATCTTGAAACACTTCCTGATATAGTTCCGTTATCTGAACTTTCAATAGTTTTAGAAGAGGCACAGGAAGAGGAAGATATCCCTTCAGAAATGCTGGAAAAAGCTTTTTTAGAGGCGTATAAAGTAACAGGGGATGTATATCATCGTAGTAGATTGTCTCTTGCAAAGATTTATAATAATATTCTCGAAAAGTACTATCCTAACGGTATTAAGGCTTACGAACCGAAAGAAATAGAGGCTTTTAGAAATATAATAAAAAAAGTGTATGGGGATGTTGGTCTTCCGGAAAATGATAGAGCCTTGACCACTCGAATATCGAATATATGTATTTTGTGTGGTAGGGGTGTTTATCGTCCTAAAAAGAGACAGTATATCACCAGTGATTTATTAAATAAAATCTATAGATACATCATTGATAATGATAGCTCGATTTTTATGACAAACACAATCTTTAGCGTTTTTGAAAAGGAGCTTGTCGCACAAGGGGTTAATAATAAGTATTACCTTCAAGGTATTTTGCGTGAAGCTTTTGATGATGAATTTGTATTTAGAAGAGATTATATTTCAAAGGATGTTAATGTTACATCTATATATTCATCCATTATTAGTTTTATAAAAAAATCAAATTATCCGGTTGACAAAAAAGAAATTTATGAGGCATTCCCTGGTATAACAGAGGTCGTTATCGCTTTTGCTACAAGTGACCCCTATATACTAAATCTATTTGGTAAATATATTCATGGAACTCGCTTGAATATTACAGATGCAGATAAAGAGTACCTCTCTAATCTTATAGAATGTTTTTTGGCATCTGATAGGATTATTCATTATAAAGAATTGTTCGATTATATATCCAACGATGATCCGGATTTGCTTAATAAGATTTTTGTGTATATTCCGACAAGTTTGTTTTCTGTATTAGAATATTTATTTAAAGATAAATATCAATTTAATCGCCCGTTTTTAGCTAAGCTTGGAATAGAAATAGAAGATCCTGAAGACAAATTCAAGGATTATATACTTAAAAACGATGAACTTATTATTTCAGATATAACTGCTTTTGCTCGTGAAAACTATTATGAGATTTATTCTATCTTGGATGAACTCAACAGTTTTAATGACACGCATTTTATTGTGAATAAAAATAATTTTGCAAGAATTGATACCATTGGAATTACGGAAGAAATTGCCAAAGAAACTATAAATATCCTTGTTGATGAGGTCAAAGATTGCAGGTTGATTGTGCAATTGGAATGTGTGCACAAATTGCCTAAGATCAATGTTCCGTGGTCCGAATGGTTGATTTACAGTGTTGTATTAAAATGGTCGACGGAACTTGTTGTGGGAACAACATCAAATCAATTTAAGATGTCCACCCCGGTAATTGCTCCTTGTGGAGAACTATGCGTCGAAAAGTTTGAAGGTGTAGAAGTTAATAAAATTACGACAATGGCACAAATTGATGATTTGGATAATATTGACGATTTGATTTCGAATTTTATTGAATTTGACTTGGATGAGGATTTGATATGAATTATCGAGAATTAGAAATAAAACGAAGCTATGTAAGCGTAGGGCAAGAGAATATCGCCAAGACATTCCTAACTCCCGTTTTGAAATGTACAAAAAGCTATAAAAGAAGTGTTGGGTTCTTCTCATCTTCTGTTCTTCAAGCGATTGTAGACGGTATTGTCGCATTGGCAAGAAATAACGGGCAGATACAACTGATTGCAAGTCCTAATCTTACCGAAGACGATATTCAGGCAATCAGTACCGGATATGAAGCACGCGAAAAGGTGATCAATGCATCGTTCACTCGTGATTTCATGAAGGAAATAGAAGTTTTCGATGATGCGAAGTTACAAATGTTAGCTACGTTGATTGCCAGAGGAACACTTGATATTAAAATTGCTGTAACTGATACACTCGGAATATATCATGACAAGCTTGGAATTCTCGAGGATTTTGATGGCAACGTTATAGTGTTTTATGGCTCTGCCAATTCAACATTAAGTGGATATCAGAATAATTATGAGAAAATTCGTGTTGTGAAGAATTGGGTTCCCGAAGAGCAAGAAAGCATAGCTGATGAACAAAAAGAATTTGACTCGCTATGGAATGGAACGCATGAATTTGTCAAGGTCTACGATTACAAAGAAAGTGCCAAAGCCAATATTTTGCAAATGATAGAAACACGCACGTCTGCCGCATCTGCAAAGGCTCCCATAAAATTGAGAGATTATCAGGAAGAGGCTATCGCGGCGTGGGTTAAAAATGATTATCATGGTTTTTACGTAATGGCTACCGGTACAGGAAAAACGTGGACAGCAATCTATTCTGCAAAAGAACTTTTGAAAACATATCCTGCCATGGTTGTGATATGTGCACCATATAAGCATCTTGTAAAACAGTGGGCAGAAGATGTAGAAAAAGCATTTGAGGGCGCGAAGATTATAATGGTTTCTTCCGAAAACCCCAAGTGGGAACAGCAAATGTCGCAAGAAATTATCAGAAAGAAGTACGATTGCAACACACAAACCATTATTATTTCTACAATTGCGTCCTTCAAAATGAAAAGATTTACTAATACTCTCGCAAAATCAAAAGAAGACAAACTTTTGATTGTAGATGAAGCACATCGCTTTACTGATCGTTCGGAAGATATGCATACACAGTTTAAGTATATGCTCGGACTAAGTGCCACCCCGTTCAGTGGTACGTCTGCTCAACGCGGAAAGGAATTAATGGAATTCTTCGGAGGACAGGTATTCAGCTTGCCTATCGAAGAAGCTCTTGATAGAAAGTTTCTTGTTCCGTATTATTATCATCCCATCTACGTTCACGCCAGTGAAGAAGACGAGAAGAAATTCCAATATCATACGCACCGAATACTGTCTTGCTTTAAGAATAACGTGTGCATAAATCCCGATTTGTTAGTAAAATCATTGCGTAATCGTTTGCGTGTTATTTCTATGGCAGAGGAAAAGCTGGCCCAGATCGATTTTATCGTTTCTCAAGTCAAAGAAAACGATCATTTTGTAGTTTACTGTGGTGACGGACGTCTATTTGATAACAATACGGGTGAGGAATTAAGACACATTCAATCTGTGAAACGCGTACTATCAGCACACGGATACAAGCCAAGCCAGTTTACTGCTCAAGAAAATATGGATGAGCGCATGCAGTTGGTCGATGCATTTAATAAAGGCGAGATATCTGCTTTAGCGGCTATTCGATGCCTTGACGAAGGCATCAATATTCCTTCAATTAAGAGTGCCCTTATACTCTCCAGTAACGATGACTATAGAGAATTCGTTCAACGACGCGGTCGTATTTTAAGAACATATAAAGGCAAAGAATTTGCGCATATATACGATGTTGTTGTTCTACCTTCTCACGACCTTCCCGCTTGGGCGAAGATAGAGTTCCGTAGATTCCATGAGTATGCAAAACTTTCGTTGAACTGGGAAGAATTAGCGCCGGAACTTGAGGATTACCTTGGAGATTACGGTCTTGCTATTGAGGATGTTGATGTTTACGATTACGAAGATATGGAGGAAAGCTTAGATGAATGATAATGCGGTTGTAAAAAATATGATCAAGTTTATCGAGGACAAAGAACATCAGCTTCAAGCTGAAAAAATGCTTGGTGAGACTTCTGCTAAAAACGATATTGTAAAATCCATTCTCGATGAGCTTGACAAGGAGGTTGCAAATGAGAATAAGTAAAATCGAATTTGAAAACTTCCGAAATTTCAGAGATTACGGTAAGATTCGTTGCTCTACCGATGGCAAAGTAACCATTATCTATGGCAAAAACGGTGACGGTAAAACTACGCTTCACCAGCTTTTTCAATGGATCTTTTACGGACATGTCCACTTTAATAAAACCACTACCGAAAGACTCTATAACCTTCAGTTTGAGAGCGAACAGCCCTATGGAGCAACTTTCGACGTTATGGGTAGAATTGATTTTGAACATGACGGCGTACAATACTCTTTGACAAGGACATACAAATACAAAAAAAGAATCGACGATTCCGAAAAAATTGGCGAAGATTTTTCTCTCAATCAAAGAGATGAGGACTTTAACTGGAAAAGAATAGACAGACCAAAGGAAGTAATTGAGAAAATGATTCCCTCAGGTCTTTCTGAATACTTCTTCTTCGACGGAGAAAGTATGATTGCTGATCTCCGTGTTAAAGGTAGAGATTCTGCGGAAAAACTTCGCAAAGCGCTCTACTCTATGTTTGATCTCGATGTTTTGGAGGCCGCTATCAATCATATCGGTCGTACCGATTTAAGAACCACAGTGCTTGGTAAGCTATATTTGAGCAAAGGCACTATCAGCAGCGGAAGCGAAATATCTGCGCTCAAGTACAATATAGAGCAAGCTCAAGGCAGAATAGACGATTACACAGATCGCCTCAATAAGGCGAAAGCCGACAAGGAGGAAAAGCGCCAATTGATTGCGGGAATTTCCGAAAAAATTGGTGGCACAAAATCAAAAGCAGAATATGAGGCAAGAAGAAAGGAACTTCGCGCTCAAAGAGATTTATTTCTCAGGAATGCAGAAGCTCAGCAAAGTGCTTTTGGCAAAGAGGTTATGGATATGTATCCTTTCCTTCTTCTTTCCAAAACGGTAGAAGAGGCTAAACGCAAAATTCATATGAAAGCTGCACAGAGCAAATTGCCTACTGGAGTGACAAAAACTTTGGTGACCTATCTGTTAAAGGACGGCACTTCAGAGTGTATTTGCGGACAGCCTCTATGCGATGAACAGAAAGAGCATATCAGAAAATACCTTGCTGAATTACCTCCATCTTATACTTATCTCTATAAAGAGTTTACAAAGAACGCGAAACGTTGGGGCGAGGGATACGACAAGAGTAAGGTTGAGGAGCACATTCGTATGGTTCTCGAGAATGGCGATAAGGCGCACGAATGTGATGTAAAAATCCGCGAGCTAGATGAAGCAGAAAAGAAGAGCCCTGATATAGAAAATCTTGTGGTAGATCGTCAAAACGCCGAAGAGAGCGTTAGAGAGCTTGATGATAAAATTGTCAAGATTGAAACAGAACTTAGAAAGCTTGACATTCTGCTGAAAAAGTACATGAAAGAATATGACAAGCTCACTTCGGAGAGTAAAGAGAGCGAAAAGGTTGCGCATAAGATTGAAATCATGCAAAAGGTTCTTGAGCATTTCGCTATGCGTCTTGCCAACGAGTCAGTTACCTATAGCCAAAGGCTTGAAGAAAATATCCAATTGCTGATAAACGAAATGCTCACGAGTAAAAGAACTGTATCTGTCAGTCGTGAATTTGCTGTACGTGTAACTGACAGCTTTGGCGATGAATCTAAATCTGAAGGTCAATTTGCTGTAGTTTCGTTCGCATACATCGGGGGCATACTGAAAATGCTTCGTAGCGAAGAACACTTGGCAACAAAGGAATATCCCCTTGTTCTTGACGGCCCGTTCTCGAAACTCGACCCTGACCAAAGACAGAACGTAATTGATATGATACCCCACTTTGCTCCGCAGGTTATTTTGTTCTCCAAAGACGACCTTCACAGCGTATTTGATGAAGAAAACATCGGCAGAGTATATACTATCGTTAGTAACGATGAGAAAAATATTGCAAAGGTTGAGGAGGGGCACTTATGGAAATAACCACAGATATAGCCTTAAGAGGCTCTGCGTGGGATGTGGCAATTGATGCACTTGCTCCGCTTTTTAGGCCAAGAGCACAGTACAGCATATATATGCTTTCTCTGTCAATCGGAATTATGTACGACCAAAAGATCTTAAGCGAGGAAGACTATCGCCACTCTGTTCCGAGAAACGTTATACAGAATAACGATAACGGAAAGCTTGATTTTATGTTCCAAGCCGCAATACTGTCAACTACAACTGAAAACTTTACGGAAGATCAGCGTCTCGAACTTGCCTTCGGTGAAAAGGGAGAATTTAAGAAAATTGACTTCTTGACGCAGTTTGCTAACTTTGGCGTAACAAAGCTTGTTGAGCAGATTGGTTCAAGTCCGCTGGAGTCAATGGAAAATATCAAAAACTTCCTTTCCGCTATCGTTGAAGGCAACAACTTTGATATCGATACACTCCCTGACGATATTCTTTTAAGCGAGGATATTTGATGCTATTTTTGCTCGAATATTGACAAAATTACGAAAACGTGATATACTTAAGTATATGCTTAAGTATATCATGTTTTGCTTTGAGGTGCGATATGAATTTTGCTTATCAATTTCCAGCAGTTAGAGGTATTCAGGCGGGACGCGAGTATTATATTTCTATGGTTCCATTGAAATTGCTTAGCAAACTGTTTCCTTCCGATGACGAGATAGTTGCTCCTGAACACAGAGCGCAAAGAAAAATCAACGAAGCTCGAATTCCGGAAATCAAGAAGTATATTCTCGAAAACCGCAACAATTATGTTTTCTCGGCATTGTCTGCATCAATAGACGGTGAGTTCTCTTTCGTTTCGAACGAAAATTCCGATATGGGCATACTTCATATTGATATGGATTCTGTCTTTCTGATCAATGATGGTCAGCACAGAAAGGCTGCTATTGAAGCTGCCATGCAAGAAGATGGCAGTCTTGGCAAGGAAACGATATCTATTGTATTCTTTGGTGACAATGGCTTGGAACGTAGCCAACAGATGTTTACCGATCTGAATAAGCACGCTGTAAAAACATCCAACTCTTTATCGACGCTTTATGACTCAAGAGATGCGGTTGCCGTTGCCACAAGAGAAGTTATCAATGCTGTGCCGTTTTTTAAGATGTTTACGGATAAGGAACGTGACATCCTCGGAAAGAACTCTAGTAAGCTTTTTACTTTGAATTCGATATATAAGGCAAACTTAAAAATTGTTCATAACGATAATTGCGATAACAATGCCACTGAATTTTTGCTTTCCTATTGGAAAACAGTTGCAGAAAACATTAACGAATGGCAAGAGGTTATGAATAGAAGGCTTACTAAAAAGGATCTGCGTGAGAATTATATTATTACACTTGCAATCACTTTGACTGCGCTTGGCAAGTTAGGACGATACTTTTACGACAATCCTCATGTAGATATGAAAGATTCTTTGAAGAAACTGCAAGAAATTGATTGGTCTAGATACAATGCAGAAAATTGGCTTGGCAGAACGATTAGAGAAGACGGAAAGGTTATGAATAGTGAAGAGGCGGTTACTCTTACCTGTTCTAAGATCAAACAATTGGTAGGAATCCCTTTGGGAAAAGATGAGCAAACTAAGGAAGCTCAGCGATAAGAGAGGTTTATGATTATGCCATATACGGGCGAATTTCAAGTATTTGAAGATATTATACAAGAGATGGCTCTTGTTTATAGACATGATAAGAGGCCGTGGCTTATTGGATATAGTGGAGGAAAGGATTCTACCCTTTTATGCTGCCTTGTTATGGAGATGCTTCAAAGATTAGCTCCCCATCAAAGACACAAAACAGTATATATAGTTTCGTCCGATACTATGGTCGAAAATCCCATTGTTAAAAACTATATGCACCGCATGTCCGCAATGATCAATACTATCGGTAAAGAACTCAAAGTTAAAGCGGACATTATTTACCCAGAGATATCGGACACTTTTTGGAGCAAAGTGATAGGTCTTGGATATCCGACTCCCGAAGCTCCTGGTTTTCGTTGGTGCACAGAAAGATTGAAAATACATCCCATGAACAAGTACACGCTTGATACCATTAAGACGAATGGGCAGGTAGTACTTCTTCTTGGCGTGCGAAAGGCAGAAAGCACATATCGTGCAAATAATATACGTTCTCGAGAAATTGAAGGAAAGATTTTAGTGCCTCATACTGATATTGAGGGAGCACACGTATATAATCCCCTTACAGAAATTCCCAATGAATTGGTTTGGAAATTCCTATTGAAGGATAATTCTCGTACACCTTGGGGCGCTGATAACAAGTATCTGTTTTCCCTATATCAGGGCGAGAATCTTGGGGAGGAACAAAGTGTCATAGGGGAAATAGATAAGGATAAAATCCCTGTTACCGGAAACTCTCGCTTCGGTTGTTGGATATGTACTATGGTAAAAGAAGATAAATCGCTTAAAGCTTTTATAGACCGTGGCGAAACGTGGCTTGAGCCTTTACGTGATTTTAGAAATTGGCTAATTGAGTTACGTTCTACACCATCTGCTCGTGAAAATAAGCGAAGAAACGGGCAAATATATAAAAAGGCAGATGGAGAATTTGGACTTGGCCCATTTACAATGGAGTCGCGTATTGAGATTTTAAGACGTCTTTTGCAGTTAGAGGTGACTTACAACTTTGAACTGATAACACTTGAAGAATTGAAATATATCGATAAAACTTGGGACGATGAAGGTGATTTGTCTCGTAGAACCCTTGTCGACCTCTATCATGAAATCAAAGGAAAGCGTCTTCCTTGGGATGACTATAAGGTTCCTGTGTTTTCTGAAGAAGTAATTGATGAAATCAAAAAGCAGTGCGAAGAAAACAACGTTGAATTCGAATTGATATCCAAGCTCATCGTAGAAATCGAAGCTAATAAAAATTACACCAAAGGCAGTCGTATAACAAAAGCGTTTGATAGAATTATCAATCAAGGCTGGCTCCATTTTGAAACAATTCAGAGAGGTTTGAACCATGAAGATCAATAGAATAACCCTTGAGAACTTCGGTTCATACGAAGGAATCGCTACATTTGAAACAAGGGAGCAAGATGGCAAAAATATTATTTTGATAGGTGGTAAGAACGGCGCAGGAAAAACCACATTGTTTACTGCCATGCGTCTATGTTTGTACGGTTTTATGAGCATGGGATATAAGAGCCATAACGCTTATTACTCTCGCGCTATTACAAAGCTTATAAATAACACTGTCAAGATGACAAAGCCGGCTATCGCACGTGTTGAAATGGATGTCAGCATCAGCAATGGCCACGAGATGGATCAATACATTTTGACACGAATTTGGACGCTCAATGAAACTTTGGGTGAAGAATACTGTGTATTAAAAAACGGGATTCCTCTTGATACAGATGAAATTGCCGACTTTAACAAATTTCTTTTCAGCATTATTCCTCCCGAACTATTCAATCTTTACTTTTTCGATGGAGAAAAGATAGCGGATTTTTTCCTTGAAGAAGGAAGCAATGCCCGTATCAAAGGTGCTTTCTTAACGCTTTGTGGATATGACACATTCGATATAATGAGCAAAAATTTCAGACGCGTTAGCTCTGCTAATGAGGGATCTTCAGCCAACGCACTTAATGAATACTTGGGTGCCAAAATTCATTATCAAGAAGCATCTGAAGCCTACACATCTAAAAAGCGTGAGTTTGATGATTGTTTGACCGCTATAACCAACTGTGAAGCTGAACTCAAAGAATTAGAGCAAAATTATACGCATGGTGGCGGAATTTCAAAGGACGAATGGGATGGCTATATTGCAGAACTTAAGGCAGAGGAAAAGAAACGCGAAGTTAACAATGCATGGATAAAAAGAATTGCTAATGAATACTTGCCGTTTTTAATCATTAGAGATCAAATCGAAAGAGTTGAAAATCAACTTATTGAAGAGAATAATAATCGCAAATACACAGATTTTTGCGAGGTGCTTGAGTCTCCTTTGGTTAAGGAAGCAATGTGTTATTTTGGTGGGGCAAATGCTGTTGCTGAAATTAAATCTTTGGCATATTCCAGTTACGGTAATAAGAGCCAGCATATTTTGGATTTGTCCTTTGAGAGTGGTGCGTCCGTATTGGCGCTTGTTCGCGATATTCTTGACTTTGATTCAGAACGTATTATAAAAATCAAGAAAGGCATTAAAGCTTCTATAAACAGGTCAGCAAAGATTCGCAAAAAGCTCGATGAGTGCAATATCGATTCTGTACAAGTTTATATGCAACGTAAAAATGCACTTTTGCAAGCACAAACACAGTTGTTAGGCCAACGAATTCAGCTTTCCGAAGTTATTCAAGAAATGGAAAAAGCAATGTTGGAAGCAGAGGCAGCACTAGCTAAAGCGCAAAACGCTTTGGAAGAAGAACTAAAAAAAGAATCTATTTCGGATATTTCATCTAGAGCAATCCTTATGTTGGACAAGCTGCAGAGTGTACTATATCATAAGCAAATAGAAAAAATTGAAGCATTTTTTAGAAATGAGATCAATTTGCTTATGAGAAAGACAAGATTCATTGATGATATCCATATCGACGATGAGTTCAACATTCATATTTACAGGTATGATGAATTTGATGCTCGACAGCTGATAAATATTCTTACAACCAACATGGATTCGTTGTTGGATAATTTTGCCTCTTCCGAGGCATTCAAGCAGTTACAAAAGCTAACTGGTTATACTGGTGCAAAGGATATTATCCAATATTTGAGAGTTCATAATGAAACAATCTTGACTTTGCCCGTCGAAATTGAAAAAACATCGCTTTCAAACGGAGAAAAGCAAATCTTCATCATGGCTCTATATCATTCGCTTGTGCAGCTTTGCAATCACGAATTGCCGTTCGTTATCGATACTCCGTTCGCAAGAATTGATACCGAACATAGACAGAACATTTCAAAGCATTTCTTTAGTAAATTGAATGGTCAAGTTTTTATCCTTTCCACTAACGAAGAAATCAATTCTAAACACGTTGCAATTATGAAGGACAAGATTGCGGTGACGTATATGCTTGAGAATGCCGACAACACACGCACCAGCGTATCACATAATGCTTATTTTGAGGAGTAAAGACTATGGTTTTCAAAATACGAACATCTAAAAAAACACAAGAGTTTTTTGAGGCGATAGAAGCAAGTGAAAATCTACAGCCATATGCTCTTTCAAAATTGGCTATTTCCTTATCTCTAAAGTCGGACGAGCCTATGGTGGAATCCGACTTTAAGACGGACAATAACGGCTTGGAGTTGAACCGACAGACTATAACAGGCGAATATGATGAGCTTTACAAATGTTTAATTGCCATGAAAGAGAATCGTCATGTTGATGATGACGAGTATTTTCAAAAGTATATCAAGGCTCATTTGGATCGTGGAGCAAAGTATCTGTACGCAGAATTCAGATATGGCGGCGACTTCATAACACATCTTTTGAGTACTGAGAAAGGAATTTGAAAATGGAAAGCTTTGATTCTTCGATGCATGACCTTCTTTATATGAAGGGATATTTGTTTGAAATCCCTAACTATCAGAGGAGTTATGTTTGGGAAAAAGACGAGATTACGGCTTTTTTAAAGGATATTACTTATTGTTATGAGCAAAATTCAGCTGGACAATCTTACGATCATTTCTTTGGACAAATGGTTTTTCGTGAGGTGATGAAAGATAGAGCTGATCGAACTGTTTTGGAAGTTGTTGATGGTCAGCAAAGATTAACCACAATAACTTTAATCGTTGCGGCAATTTATAGGCTTATCTTAACAAAAGAACCTGTAATTAATTCCTGTGTGCTTGAACAGTTAAGAAAAATCAAAAGACAATATTTGATTTCGATGCCAGACATGGGGTCTTCTCGCAGGGTGCTTACCTTATCTCAAAGAGATAATCCTATATTGATTGCAATAGCAACAGTTACGGAAGAGAAAGTAGATAATGAGTTTGGCTTTGACTGCCTTTATGAATCACACACTCGAATTTTAAAGGCATATACGCAAATTTTTAATTATTTAGAAGAGTATTTTTCAGAAATAGACGAATATTGTTTTTCACAAACACTTTCGGATTTTATTGAGATTATTCTTAGAAACTTTAGTGTCGTTTTAATAAAGCCCAAAAGTATAGGTTATAGTTATGCTTTATATCAGGTGGTCAATGATCGCGGAGTTTTGTTGACATCAGCAGAGTTATTAAAAGCAAGAACTATGGAGTTACTTTCAAATAACGAAGGGCTGTTTCTAGAATGCGAAACAATTTGGAACGAAATATTAAATGATCCGGGGAAAGAAACAACAAAATATCTTTTGTGGCATTATTCTTCCAAAATGCATCAATCTGCCTCTAAAAATAAATTGCACGAAGCCTATGAAAAAAATATATTTGATTGTTATGGAAAACATTCTCTTAACGAGTCTGGCCAAAAAAAGTTAGCCTTAGAAATCCGTTCGTTGTACCAATCAATAAAATGGTGTAGACAATTAAGCGTTGGTCAACTTCCCGTTGATAGTATCCACCCTCAAATTCTAGATATGTACAATGCGCTTGTTTGTGGATTAAATAATGAAATCGCTATCCCAATCTATATTAATATGCTTAGGCTGAATGATGAAAGGTTGAAATCAAAGATTGTGCCTTTTGTAACAGTTTTACTCTCGAGATTTTTCTTTGCATCGAGAACTATCGCTAACATACATAACGGCTCGATATCAAAAGCGTATAATGCAATTTCTGCAAGCATCTGTGACAACGCTAAGGATTTTGACAGATTGGTTGATTGTTGCAAAGAAATTCAGATTAGTAAGGGTGTCGATAATACTTTTTCTGCTAAAATGGATGATAGCATTTATTCCAGATCATCAACGACGGTTTCAAAATATTTGCTATATATGCTAGAGCTGTTTGAAGGAAGTACAACGATATCGGAGAAAGCTATACTATCAAGAGATGGTTCGATGGTAGTTTGTTTTGAAAAAATTACTACCGAACATATTGCTGCCCGTTCAGGCGCTGATGGTAATACTTTTTCAGAAAACGAACGAGACTCTTTAGGAAATTTAACTCTTTTGGGAGATAATAAAAACAACGAATTAGATGATAAACCCTTTGAAAGAAAGAGAGAAGTATACTTGCGGTCACCGTTTTCGTTAACTCGTACTGTCGGAGCTAATCTTAAGTGGGAACGAGAAGAGTATATAACGTGGCAGGAACGTCAAAAAGAAAACGCAGTAAAAATTTTTGTGATTTGACGAATTATAGCTGGACTTCTGCGATTCTTTGTGATACCTTGTGTGTTGCCCAAAAGAAAAGGAGGTAATATACATGGCAAAAATCACAATTGAGGAACTATACTATGGACAGAAATACTGTGTCATGAGTGAAGTCTTTAAAACGATGTATCTCATTTCCCCAAACAAATCTGCGGTAGATGAACAAACGGCATTAGAGTTAGAAATTGTACGCCAAACCTTGATTGCAGTAGAAAAGATGAAAAGAAACGGTGACTATATTGCTGAGGAAGAACTCGGTGATTTAGCCACCGTTTCTGTGTAATGAGGTGGGATGAACATGACAACGCTTGAAGATCTGTACTACGGCAACATATGTCCGTGCGAGAAGAGTTTGACTCGTGGTAGTGAGTATTCACATCTGCTTGATTTGGCGGTGAAAAATGAGGAAAAGTTTTCTGCAATACTATCGCCACAACAGAAAGAGATGTTTGAGAAGGTCAAAGACTGTATGACCGATATGAATAATCTCTTGGAAAAGGAAGCTTTTATAGATGGCTTCAGGTTAGGTGTGAAGCTCACAGCAGAAGCGATATATGACAAGTCTGGGGATATATGATTTAATAACATAATGTACACAACGACTCGAGAGTGTAATTATCACCCTCTGGTCGTTGTTATTTTTACTAAGTTGATTATGTCTACAATGTGCATTTCGCTGAATTTCCAAAAAATTGAAAATAAATGTGAAGTATTTGTCGTTTTTTGTCATATATATATGGAATGATGTTTATCATTACCAAATAAGTTTATAGAAAAAGAGATGATATTATGGCATCAATAAAAGGCAAGTTGTTTGAATATTTTGTATACCGATTACTAATATCATGTGGATTTAAGACTGTTAATCCAGACGATCTATTAGTGTATAAAGGTGGTCCGGGTTTAATGGTTCAAGGAATTGGACAACCGCATAATGCAGATGTACTGCTATCACCACCAATACAAACACCTTTTTACTATCCAACACGACTAATTGTTGAATGTAAGTGCTATAAAGAGCCAATTGGATTACCACAAGTTCGTAATGCATTGGGACTTCGTGATGATATAAACAATTTTGAAATTGTTACTGAAGATATTCTAAGAAGCAGAAAAAGTAACCGTAGTAAAAAGCCTAAATTCCATGACATGAAAAGATATGTATATCAGGTGGCTGTTGCTTCTATTGATGGTTATAAATCTACAGCATATCCATTTGCTAAAGCACATAGAATACCATTGATATCTTTTTCCGAAAGTGCGATGTTTGATGGCATTAGGAGAACAATGTCAGCGTTAGATGATGCTGCAAAAAAAGATGATGTTCTGGGACGAAGAATAAGTTCTCGTATAAGTGAAATTATGCTTAGTTCAGGGATTTATTGTCCATTAGATTGTTCGTTTTGTGATGAATGGAATGCTTATATTTCAGAAATTGAGTCTATTGAAGAGAGAATAACTATTGGTTTATTAGATGATGGAACAATTATTTTCCTTTTGCAAGCAGAAGAAGATGAAAGAGCGAATTATTATACTTCTCCGAATGATGGTTGTACAATTCACTGGAGTAGTGAGAATGATAGTTCGTGGATATTAGCTAATGAAGGAAAATACTATTTTTTTGAGTTGCCTCGAGAATTGTATAGCGAATGGAAGCAATCAGTTGGAGAACAAAGAAGAAATGCATTAAAGCTTAAACAAGACCATTTTTCTAAGATAATCTTGTTCCACAAAACAAGAGATGTTGGCGAAAATATAAGTATCATTCATTTATCCAAAGAATTTTTGAGTCAAACAGAAGCAAGGCTTGATGAGCAAGACGATAATTGACCGGTGTGCAGAATTTAGATTCGTGAATTAGCGCCATTTTTCTATGAAACAAGAAAATGTGCTATATTCATTTTGTGAATGTAAGACGATTCGGCAGAGTTTAAGCGAGGGTGGGGATGTTAGTCCCTGCTCTCGCTTTTGGCGTTTTGTGGCGGTTTGGGGGGGCTTTGTGGGGCTGAAAAGTGTCGATAGTGACGTTAGTGACGAAAGTTTTATGGGTGGCAAATATGTCGGCACTTTCGTTCCTGTCGTCCCTGTGTTGTTGGAAAGTCCTATTTATAGTGCTAATATGAGTCGTTTTACTATTGTAAAAACGGTGCTTTTGTTATATGATTTGAGTGTAGATATTTGTGTTGTTTATTGGTGGTGCGATAATGACTAAACAAGAGATAGAAAATATTATTGATAAGACTATAAAAGAAATATGGAAAAGTGAAATAGCAGATGATTATGAGTCAGGATGGTTGCTCAAAGAAGATACATTAAAAAACTCTTTTTATTATCACTTGCGAACCCGATTAGGAAAATTATTTGATGATAATGATATTCGCATTTTTACTGAGTTTACTGATAATAAATTTAAAAATACAGAGTATCGTCCTGATATGGTTATTGCCAAGGTTGACTTGGATAGGGGGAGTAAATATTGGGGCGATGATGTAACAGAGTGTCTTGCTGTTATTGAACTTAAATATAAAAATGGGTTTAATGGTTCCAAAGATATCTATAGTGATTATAAAAAACTTAGCGTGTATGTGGATGGTTTAGGTTTTGGTTGCAAATTGTATATGGCGACAATTTGGGAATATGAAGATGATGAAACATCTTGGGAACCCGAAGAATCTGAATGGGCGAAAGGCAGACTTACGGAGTTGAATGCCTCATATAAAAAAGGCACCAAAGATATGAGATTCTATGTACAAGCGCATCAAAAATTGTAAGGAGTATAACTGTGGACGATAAAATCTTGAAGATATTTAAAGATGAGGAACTGGGTAACCTCGAAGAATTGCAGGAGTTGGCGAGGAAGGCTGACATTCTTTCGAAAAGAATTGCAACAGGTAAGCCTAAGATTAGCAAAGAAAAGAAATTTGTTTATGACAGAGCACAGAAGATTTATTCAAAATTCTGGAGTGAGCAGATGGCAGAAACTATAGGCAAAAAGTCCTTGACGAATTTTTCGGGCACATCTCCTGTGAGTATGTTATCCGATGGATTACAGTCGGTTGTTATGAATGGTGTGGGGAACCTTATAGAGCAGGGTGCCATAGGTGATGTGTTGGAAACAACAGTTTTATTAAATGAAGATGCATTTAATGAGATGGCTATCGAATATTCTAAAGAGCATTGCAAAGATGTAGATGACTTTACCGATGAGGATATAGAGAAAATAATTGATATATTTGCCGACAGATTTCTTGCTGACAGGCTCAATACACTTCAACAAGTATATGAGCTTCCTGAGATTTTTAACATGCAAAAAGAGCTTTCTGCTGATGAAGATTTCAATGGAAATGTTGCTATTAATTACGATAAGATGGATCACGATAAAAAGATTAATCACACCAGAACAAAATTTGGTGCAGCAGTTTCATTGGATGAAATATATGAAAGAGCAGATGACAGTGAATATGGTCTTGGGTTGTATGAAGAAATAAATCAAGTTGAAAATCCAGAATCAGAGGTTGAAAAAATCTTTTTGAGTGTGCTGGATGATGAGGAAAAGGAGTTATATTTCTTACTTAAACAGGGTGAAACGCAACAAGAAATTGCAGAAATTTTAGGTTATAAAACTCATAGTGCAGTGTCCAAAAAGAAAAAAGTAATGCTTGAGAAAATAAAAAATGAGATAGACAGGCAGAATAATATATAAGTGAATACATAGCTAAAAGGCTTTCGAGAATCACTCTCGAAGGTCTTGTTTTTTGTTCTTTTTTGTTGATTTTAAAATTTTTTTCAAAAAATTTTTAGATTTTTGGAACATTTCGTGTTTCTTATGTCTGGGTATATATGAGGGGATTAATTGAAAATCCTCAATTTACTTTAGACAGGAGGTGAAACCATGTTAACCGATAATAAAAAACTCTTTGCAATTGATGCAGATTCCTTAATGAATGCATATATCCCGAAATTAGATTACCGAGTTGAAACTCTCTTACCCCAGGGCTTAAGTATTTTAGGTGGAGCACCTAAGGTTGGTAAGAGCATGATGGTGCTACATATGTGCGATTGTGTTTCAAAAGGTAATGATTTTTTAGGACTCAAAACTAATAAATCAGGCGTGCTGTATATCTCATTGGAAGACACAGAAAGACGACTGCAGAGCAGATTGTTTGACATAAGTGATGAGGGTACTGAGAACCTGTTTCTTGTAACTGAAGCACTTACTTTGGGCACAGGTCTCATAGAACAGCTGACGGATTTCATTACAGAAAATCCGAATGTGAAGTTGATTGTGATAGATACCTTCCAGCTTGTTCGAGATGCAAATACAGATATGTCATACAGTAATGACTACAAGGATATGTCTGTGCTGAAGCATTTCGCTGATGAATTTGGTCTCACAATTCTTCTTGTTATGCATCTGAGAAAGCAGAATGACAGCGACCCGTTCAACAGAATTGCAGGAACAACAGGCATCATCGGTGCAGCGGATAATATGTACATCCTCGACAGAAGTGATAGAGGTGAAGGTAGTGCGAAACTGAAATGTACGGGCAGAGATATCGAAACCCGAGACCTTGAATTGAAATTTAATAAGGAAGAATGTAAATGGGAATTGGTGGGAGACAGTCTTCAACAACCCGAATATTCTTTGCCGAAAATTATGTTTGACTTGGTTGATTTCATGAAAGCCATAGGAAGCTTTAACGGAACGAACACTGTGTTTTGTGAAAAGTTCTGTAAGCATTCGGGACGAGAGATAACTGCAAAAACTCTCAAGCAGATGATGAATAAATACCGTCACGAGCTTGAGAAAGCAAATGTGTATTTCCAGAATCATCGGACAAGCGGATGCAGACTTTTGGGTATTTCTTACATAGAAATAAAGCCGAAAACTGAAGAAAGTGAGGAGGTGGTTTTTGTGTGACTTCAGACTTTTTGAGATAGGTTTTGGTTGGATAAAAGTAGCAGGAATAAGCATGGTGGCAAATTTGCCACTTTGCGACCACTTCGGACGGCGACGCCGACCGAAAAAGCCCGATTCTACGAGGGTTGTGGGCATTTTGTGTCACTACAGACATTGGCGCCATTGACAGT